>CAYVMS010000013.1:0-29595 GCA_964452615.1 uncultured Occallatibacter sp. | reverse complement strand
GGCGGGACACATTGAATCCTCCGCATTTAGCACATCTTAAGACGATCTGTCATTGATAAGGCTTCTGTTGAGCATTGTTCCCTTCCTTGAAGCAGATTGCGACTTTCCAACAGGCTGTAGCATCCCATAAGTGCGTTGTTGCCGGTACACTTGAAAGAACGGTAGTTACGCAAGGAGACTCATGGCTGGATCTGGATTGGGAGTTCTGGAAGTAAGCGATGCGACGTTCGATCAGGAGGTGCTCAAGAGCGAGCAACCGGTTCTGGTGGACTTCTGGGCCGTATGGTGTGGTCCCTGCAAGGCCCTCGGGCCGATAGTTGACGGCGTTGCAGCAGCGTATGCGGGCAAACTGAAGGTGGCCAAGGTGAATGTGGACGAGAACGGCGCAACGCCTTCCCGCTACGGCATTCGCGGGATTCCAGCATTGTTGTTTTTCAAGGGCGGCAAAGTGACCGACCAAGTGGTCGGCTATGTGCCACAAAACGTGATTGAAGAGAAGGTCCAGCGCCTGCTGGCGTAATGAAAGGCAGGGACTAGGGAACAGCCTGTGGTGACCTTGGCTCTGTGAATATCGGCAAGTGCGTTTTGCAGATATGAATTGACGCCTGTGAAGCTAGCTCGCAAGTCTTCTAGCTTTTCCCTACTCCCTGTTCCCTAGCCCCTGTCTTACTTGTATTTGCGGAGCAGGCCCAGTACGCGGCCCTGGATGGCAACGAACTGTGCATTGACGTAGATGGGATCCATCTCGACGTTGGAAGGTTGCAGGCGTACTTGATTTCCCTCAGTGTAATAGCGCTTGAGCGTAGTTTCTGAGCCGTGCAGCAGCGCCACCACTATCTCGCCTTGGCGGGCTGTGCGGGTGCGCTCGACCAGCACGTAGTCGCCGCTGATGATGTGCTCGTCGCGCATCGAGTCGCCGCGCACCTCAAGGGCAAAGACATCGCGGTTTCCCACAACGTCGTGCAGCGAGATACCTTCCTCGGTCTCCATCGCCTCAACGGGCAATCCGGCGGCGATTCGTCCGGCCAAGGGCAGCCGGTCGCTGGCGCGGGTACGTGCTCCCGGCGGCAGCACATCGATGGAGCGGCTGCGGTTATGAACGCGGTCCAGCATCCCTTTCTTTTCGAGGTTGGTGATGTGCTTATGCACGGTTGCCAGGCTTTTTAGCCCCATGCCGCGCGCAATCTCCTCAAACGACGGGGAGTAGCCGTTGCGCGTTACGAACGATTCCAGGAAGTCGAGAATCTCTTTTTGTCTTCGTGTGACAGCCATGCGGGGATTATAGCGAATAAAAAGCGAATTGCAACAAATCTTTTTTTGTGCCAGAAATATGTACCAAATTGTTAATAAGCACATCATCTTGAACGGCTAAGCAAAGCGCGGTGCGAGTGCGGAACAGGCCGATAGATTTAGGCACGATTCCGTTCGTAAGGCCAATGCATGGTGGTGTTTGTGATGTTAGCCGATCTCAGTAAGGGGTTTACGTCCCGATGATTTATTTTTTGGTTGGGACCAGTAGCGGAACCTCAAGGGATCCGACGCGATCTACAGCAAGGTCGTGAATGGCGATGCGCAAGGCGAACTGGCCAGCGGGCAGGTCGAGTGCCAGGCGAGCTTGAAGGGTTGAGGACTCGGGGCGGTTGAGAGGATCGGCCTTGAAGTTGAACTGAAAGCTCTGATCGCTGAAATTCACGCGGCGGATCTCGGCGTTGTAAGCGACCAGGATGAATTCCAGCGAGGCCTGGCGCGCGCCCAAAGGGGCTTCGGTAAAGGAGAGCGACTGCGGGTCAATCTGCAGATCAACGATATAGCGCTGGGTTGGCCCTTTGATCTCTTTGGCCATCTCTCCGACCGGGCCATCTGGAAAATGAACAGCTTTGAAGGCAGGATCGGTTGCGGGCAGTACGCGCGCCTGAAAGCGAACTTCGCTTGCCGGAGGCGCGCCGGGCATGGTGGCGGCAAGAATGAGATTCGTTTTGGCGGGACTCTGCGCGGAAGAAACTCCGGCGGCATCGGCATAGTAGCCACGGCGGTAAGCGAGGCTGTAGCCGTTCCCAGTGCGAACCTCGATCTTGTGAAATTTGCCGTCGGGATGGCGCGCGGCAGGAACATAGCCGAGGGTGTAGTAGCTTGAGCCGTTCTCGATTGCCTTGGCGACGGCTTCCCTGAGCCCGTTGGTGTTGATGTATTCCTGGCCGCCGGTCTGCTCGGCAATCTCTTTCATCGAGGCTTGTTCATTGGCGGTTTGCTGCAGGAATCTGAGGTCCTTGCGGGCAATGGACGGTGTGGGGACGCCGCTGGAGCGGTTGATGTTTGCCTGGTTGATTGCGAGTCCGCCGCCGGTCAGGTTGGAGGGGCTGGGGCTCGAGACATCGGTTGAGGCCAGCCCCATCAGGCCGCGGGCATCGACGGGGTAAACGGCGACGCGAGAAGCAGAGAGCAGTTCGCTGGTCTCGCGGATCTGGTCAGCGTAGGTGCGTGCCGCGGAAAAGGGGCTCGGCAGCGTGGTGTCGGGGTCGAGAGCGATGGGGAAGGAGCCGGAGAACCAGATAAGGTTTTTGCGACCGGGAATGGCGCTCAGATAGCGCGCCAGTTGTTGCATGGCGTCCATTGTCATCCGCACCCGGAGGTCGGTCTGATAGGCGGTAAGGTCCGCTGCAAACTGCTGCAGGTAGGCAATTACATCGGGGTTGGCACCCATCTCGGTCAGGTTGTCTGAAGCAGTGCTGAGGGTGTCGGTCATGTCGGCTTCCAGGATGGCGGAAGGCTGCGGGTTGGACTTCGAGGCCTGCAGAGCATGAATCAGGCGCGGAACATCGGTGGTGAAGCTCGAGATCAAACGCAGACGCGAGGATAGGGTGAAGATTGCCAGCGAGGTGCCGGGCTTGATCTTTCCCATGTATTCGATCATCTTGCGGCGAACGTCCATCTGATTCACTAGAGGAGTGTTGAGTCCGTCGAGAAGCAGGACATTGACGGCTGTGAGCGGGGGGTATTGTGGGACGTTTGTGTAGGTGTTAAGCGGGAGGAGAGGGCGAATGGTTGCGGGTGTGGCATCTGAGGGGATGTGTTCCTCGAAGGTGGTGATGGGTTGCTCATGGCCGTCTTCGATAAGGTGGAAGTCCTCTTTTGAAAGACCATGGATAGGTTTTTTGTCCTGCTTTACGACTACATCGACAAGGACGAGGTTGGCATTGGTTTGGAGGACTACCGCAGGCATGGCGGGCGATGTCTGCTGCCCGAGCAGACCGGCAGTGGAGGCTGCGAGCAGCAGGGCGGCGAAACAGAGCACTGGTCGGAGGGCAGACATGGCAGAGGTCTCACTTCAAAATTGAAGGCATGGCTTCTGATGCAGCTCAATTGTAGTCGTTCGGGCAGTTGCATGGTTGAGGCAGCAGCATTGAATTCCCCACCTCCGATAACTTTCATCCGTATACTAGAGAAAAATGGGAGTTCTGCCGATAGGCTCCGTTGAAGTCCCGCGCACCCGTTCGACGCGGAGATAACTCACACCGAGGGCCAATGATCTCCCTGAAGAAATACATGGATGCCGCGCAGAACGGCTCTCTAGCTTATGAGCCGGAAGAGGCAGGTCTTGCCACCGCAGCTCTCGCAGCCTATCGCTCCGCTTTGTCGGAGATGGGAAGTTACAGCCAGGAAGCCTGTCCCGCCTTGGGAGCTGGACTGCGGGAGAGCCTGGGGAAGCTTGAAGCAAGTCTCTCGCCCCCCGTGAAGCCTGAAACTCTGGAGTCCACGGAAAAGAAGGTTCACGAGCAGGTCCAGGACTGGGGCAAGAAGACATCCGGCCACTACCGCAAACAGACCAGCGAGGTGAAAGAACTGCTGATTGTGATGGCGCGAACGGCCGAGTCTGTTGGCGAGAGAGACCAGCGCTGCGCCGGACAGATGAACGACGTTACTACGAGGCTGAAGACGATTGCAAGCCTCGATGATCTAACGCAAATCCGCTCCTCAATCGAGAAGAGCGCGGCGGAGTTGAAGACCTCCATCGACAGAATGACCGCGGAAGGCAAGGCTGCGATTGAAGTGCTGAAAAAAGAGGTCTCGACTTATCAGGTCAAATTGGAAGAGGCTGAGCTGATCGCATCGCGCGATGGTTTGACGGGGCTCGGCAGCCGCCTCTGGGTCGAAGGCCAGATCGAACGCAGAGTCAAAGCCGGCACTCCACTCTGCGTCGCCATCATCGACATTAACGGCTTCAAGCCGATCAACGACGAGCACGGCCACCTTGCCGGGGATGAGGTGCTGAAGCAGTTCTCTGGCGAGCTTCAGTCGGTCTGCCGCTCCGCAGACCTCATCGGACGCTGGGGCGGAGACGAGTTCATTATCCTGCTGGATTGCGATCTGCCCAATGCGAAGCTGAAGATCGACCGGTTGCGGGAGTGGGTCTGCGGAAGCTACAAGATCCATGGACGCAATGGCGGCACAAAGGTTCATCTCGACGCATCCATCGGGCTTGCCGAGCATCTGCGCGATGAGACGATGAAGGGTTTGCTTGCGCGAGCCGATGCCGAGATGTACAAGGACAAGGCTGCCTTCAAGGCCAGAGCAGCCGCTGCAAAAGCATAGTTCTCAAATGCAAACGTCGCGCCTCCACGGGGGACGGGACAACGGTCTGGGCGCGGGTCTCAACCTGTGACTTGATTTGCGCAGAGACTACGTCTGATGGACTTGTTCCGTCGAAGCCCATTCCGGGACCGCTCTCTCTTCTGTGCCATTTCTGGATTTGCCTCTTCTTCTTTCTTCATCTCACTCTTGAGTTCCTTCACAGCACAGCGGAAGGTAGAGGAAAGCCGCACCTTAGCGAACCTTAAGCAGGCCTGCTCTACGTCCAGCCGTCCCTATGGATCGGACGAAAGAGACAGGCGAGAAGGGATGCGAGAGCGACTGATAGAGAAAGGCCGCCATGAGGTTATTGATTGCCGAAGACGACAGGGCGCTGGGGTTGTTTCTGTGCCGGGGCCTGGAGGCTGACGGACACCGCGTCCGCATCGCTTACGACGGAGCCGCAGCAGTGGAGGCGTTTCGCCAGGATCTGCCCGACCTGACCATTCTGGATCTCAATATGCCGGTCAAGGACGGCGAGCAGGTGCTTGAAGAGGTGCGCGCGCTCGACCTGGATCTGCCAGTGCTCGTGCTAACTGCCCGTCAGGAGGTGGACACGCGCGTCCGCTGCCTGGACCGCGGGGCCGACGATCTAATGATCAAGCCCTTCAGCCTGCATGAACTGCGAGCCCGCTGCCGGGCTCTGTTGCGCCGCAAGCGCGAGGCTCGGCTGCTGCTGCGGGCCGGCGATCTCGAGTTGGACAGGCTTGACCATGCCGCCCGCCGTGGCGGCGAGTTGATTGTCTTAACGAACAAGGAATTTGCGCTGCTCGAACACCTGATGCTGAACCGCGGCCAGTGCGTCTCGCGAGTTGAACTGCTGGACTCAGTCTGGAATCTGGAGCCGACGCAGACCACCAACATCGTGGACGTCTACGTCAACTACTTGCGCCGCAAGCTCAAGGATCCGCCCCCCGGAACGCTGATTCGCACGGTTCGGGGACAGGGCTACATGGTGCCTCAAGAGAGCGAGATTGGGCTCTCCGCGTTGCCCGGGATTCCGCTGCCCGAGATTTTGCCAGGAGTAGTCGTGCCGGCCGCAGCGGTTTCATCTCTCGAAGCCTGCTGATTTTCTGATTCAAACCAACCCGATCGACATAAAGGAGATTCCTGATGGCCGCAGTTGCTACGCCCACCCTTCCACTTGCCACACGCACTCGTTCGCGCACCGCGTTGGTCGCCAGCGCAGACCGCAGTTTTCGCCAGCGGCTCACCCAGACTCTCACCGGACTGCGCTGGCAGGTTCGGGAGGCCGAGGGCGGCGCACAGGCCTGGGCCGAGGCAGAGAGCGCTATGCCTGAGGCTATCATCGTCGATAGCTGGCTGCCCGATCTCGACCTGGTCGAGTTTTTGAAAGATTTCCGCAGCCGCTTTCCCGATGTGGATCTGCTGACGGCCAGCGGCACTGTGGCGCAGGAGAGCCCACGCGGACCTCACCGCCAGGAACTGCTCTATGCTCTGCGCCGTTCGCAGGACAACGATACGGCGATCTGGAATGCCGCTCCTGCGCTGGACAAACCGGTGCAATCAGTTGAGCCGCTCAGTGCGAAGCATTGGCCTTTGGTGGCTCCTGTTGCCTCAACTCCTGCGACCGGCTTGCCGCAAAGCGGTGCACCGGGGGCGTCGCAGTGCGAGTCCACCCTTCCCAACGCTTTGTCCAACTTTTTGTCGCAAGAAGCTCCTCAGCCTGCGCCTTGCGTCGAAAAAGCACGCGAGGAGCGGCTGCCAGAGCTGATCGGTTTCGCCCCGTGCATGTTGGAGATCAGCCGCCGCATCCGGCTCGTCGCGCCGCGATCGACCCCGGTGCTGATCGAAGGGCCCACTGGTTCAGGAAAAGAACTGGTGGCCGAGGCTCTCCACCGGCTTTCGACGAGAAGCCGCAAGCCTTTTGTCGCCATCAACTGCGCGGCGATTCCAGAGTCGCTGCTTGAAGCCGAGCTCTTCGGCCACACCCGCGGAGCTTTCACCGGCGCGGTGCAGGGACGCATCGGGCGAATCGAGGCCGCCGACGGAGGCACGCTCTTCCTTGACGAGATCGGTGAGATGCCGCTTGCTCTGCAATCGAAACTCCTGCGCTTTGTCGAATGCGGCGAGTTGCAGCGCGTTGGAGACAACGAGAGAGTGACGGTGGACGCACGGGTCATAACCGCGACCCACCAGCCGCTGGCGCAGCAGACACAGAATGGCCGCTTCCGCGCCGATCTCTACTACCGGCTGGCTGTCTTTCTCATCCGCACGCCGTCGCTGGCCGAGCATAGCGAGGATCTGCCGCTGCTGGTTAACCATTTTCTGGCGCGCATGGGCCGCGAAACTCCGCTGAAGAGGGTTGATCCGAGTGCGCTGGCCAAGCTCGCAAGCCATAACTGGCCGGGCAATGTTCGCGAACTGGAACATGTGCTCGAACGTGGGGCCATTCTTGCCGGTGACGAGCCCGTTCTAACTGCGCGGGAGATCGACTTCGGCTTAGAAATGAACTAAGGCCAGTTGTACTGCATTGAAGATCCAACTTACCGAGAGATCTGGGTTCGTCGCATCCCATCCTTTCGCCAGAGAAAAGGCGAAAGGATGGGGCACCCGGCGGGAGATCGACTTCGGCACAGAGATGAACTAGGTCGTTTGTGCTGGATTTGGGATTCGGGCAAACGGAGAGATGTGGTTTCGAGGTTTCCCACCCATTTCGCAGAGAACGCGAAATGGATGAGGCACCCAAGGCCCACGGAGCTATGCGGGATCGCATAAAAGGGGGCGGCGATAGGCATGCAGGTTGAGACACAACTCAGCGACCAGATTGCACGCTACCTTGACTTGGCCACTAGCGAGGCCAAGCTGACAGCGGCCAACATGGCCAATATTGACACCCCTGGCTACAAGACCGTGGGCATGGACTTTGCGGCGGAGATGCGGGATGCGATGAGTGGAGTAGAGCAGGAGCAGTCAGCGCGTCCGGTGCGCGTTACGCCTGTAGATGGGCTGATTGCTCGGCCCGACGGCAATAACGTTTCGCTGGACCGGGAGGGCTTGAATCTGGCCGAGGCGCAATTGAAATTCAAGACTGGCGTGACTCTGCTTCACCTGGAGTACCAGCGCGTCATGGACGCCATTCATGCGGATAGCAAGTAGCGTGGCAGACTACGCACAGCGGATCGGCGCAGTGGAGGAATCAGGGTGAACCTTTTTGCCATGATGGACACATCGGGCGGCGCTATGCAGGCCGAGCGGATGCGTGCCGAGGTGGTTGCGGCCAACATGGCCAATGCAGAGACTACTCGGACGGCCACGGGCGGCCCCTACCACCGCCAGCACGTGGTCTTCGCCGCCAATACCGGAGATTCGGGCTTTGCGAATACGTTCAATACGAGCGTAGGGGCTGCGGGCATCGAAGCTGCGTCCACTGGCAACGTTGCTCAGGTGGACCTGCCACCGTTGCTGGCGCCAATGCCGCTACTCCATCCGGTCAACGGCCTCAGCGGTCTGGCGAGCGGCTCAGGGAGCGCGCCTGGCGTTGGAGTCGAGGCTGTGGTTGAAGATACTTCGCCTCCGCTCAAGCGATACGACCCCGGGCATCCGGACGCTGGACCGGATGGGTATGTCTCATATCCAGACATTAATCCCCTCACAGAGATGGTGGATCTGATGGGGGCAACGCGTGCATATGGATTGAACAGCTCTGCCGTACAAGCAGAGAAGGGCATGATCACGTCGGCCCTGGAGATTGCCAAGTCTTAGACACTTGGGCGCTGGTCCGAGCTTAGCCGGACGATAGCCCGGAACAACGTAAGGAGATCCGATGCTGATCCCGATCAATCCTGTGGCTGTCGCACCGCTGGCGCTGCCTGCGGTGGCAGGCACCGGTGCAACGACCGCTTTAACGGTCAGTAAAAGTCCGGGCTCTTCGCCTGCTCCGTTTGCCGATCTATTCACCGATGCGGTCGGCCAGGTGAACCATCTCGAATCCCAGGCCCACGCCGCCGTTTCAGGACTGATGACGGGCTCGGGCGTTGACGTGCATCAGGCGATGATCGCCGCTCAGAAGGCAAGCATGACCTTTGAACTTGCGCTGGCGGTGCGTAACAAGGCGGTTCAGGCCTACCAGCAGGTCATAGGAATGCAGTTTTGAAAGCAGTTTTCAGTGGTCAGTAATTGGCGATGAGGCAAGGGACTGATCACTGACTACTGATCACTGACCACTGAGAGCGGAGATCATGGCCACGGGAACACAGATGGAAAAGAGCGCGCCCGCAGCGCACGCACAGCCGCAGCCTGGGCAGCCGCAGTTGACCGACCGGCTGGCTGGCCTGTGGGGTCGCGCCAGGGTCCGCTGGGGAGAGATGCACCCGGCGCAGCGCGGATGGGCGATGGTCGCGGCCGTACTGCTTGTGGCGCTAGTAGGCGGTCTCTTCTGGTATGGCATGCGCACTGACTGGCGCGTTCTCTATGCAGATATGGATCCGGAGGATTCGCGTCAGGCTGGGCAGATTCTTTCTCAGGCGCAGATACCTTTTCAGCCTTCGCCGAATGGCGCGGGGATCATGGTTCCAGCGGCGCAACTGGACAAGGCGCGCCTGCTCACCGCCGCCAAAGGCCTGAAGAGCGGCCGGATGGGCTTTGAGATCTTTGACAAGCCGAATTGGGTGGGCTCGGAGTTTGACGAGCAGGTCAACTATCAGCGGGCGCTAGAGGGCGAACTAGAGCACACGATCTCTTCGCTCTCTGATGTCGAGTCGGCGAATGTTCATCTCGTGCTGCCGCACGACTCGCTCTTTCGCGAACAGGAACGGCCTGCCAAGGCTTCGGTTGTGCTCAAGCCGCGTCACCGCACGCTGGCGGACGGTGAGCCTGAGGCGATCCGCAATTTGGTGGCCTCGGCGGTCGACGGCCTTCAGCCGGATCGCGTGATGCTGGTGGATGCAGCAGGACATCTGCCGTTGGGGCCGAAGACCGCCGAAGCGCTACAATTGAGCGCTGAGCAGGCGCTCGAAGAGAAGCTGATTGCGACTTTGGAGCCGGTTACAGGCGCAGGCAACGTGCGCGCCTCGGTGACCCTTGACTACGATCCCCAAGCCACCGAGGAGACCGACGAGAACTACGACCCGGACCAGACGGTGACTCTCACAATGCAGCGCACTGAGCAAACTGCCGGTTCGCAGCCGGTGGCCGCAGGAATTCCCGGGGTGGCCTCGAATGCGCCCAACTCACAGACCCTGCCTGTCTATCCTCAGCAGTCGAGCAACGGGCCGCAGACGGCCAAGAGCGAGTCCGGGACGTATGCGGCCTCGAAGGTGGTGCGCCATGTGATCGAGAATCCAGGCAAGGTGCGGCGAATGACCGCGGCCATCGTGGTCAATGACCGGCTGATTCAGACGGCTTCCAAGGGCAAGTCGGCGCAATGGCAGGCGCGCTCGCCCGAGGAGCTGCGCAACCTGACTGCGCTGGCTCAGGCCGCGGTGGGTTTCGAGACGGCCCGAGGCGATGTCCTACAGGTTTCGGATCTGGCCTTCGATGAGAATCGCATGCAGCCGGCGGTCACGCTGCCGGGGCAGTTGCTGGCGACTGCGGAAGGTTCGCCTGTGTTGGTCAAGTACGCGGCGCTGTTGGTGGGCCTCCTGTTAGTGGTGGCGTTTGGGGTGCGTCCAGCACTGCGCCACTCCCGGTCCGGGCCAGCGACAGGGCCAAAGCAGCCAACGAAGGAATTGCCGGCCCGCGCCGAGGCCGTTGAGCCGCGTGTCTTGAAGTCTCCTGAGCCGGTCGAACTCGACCCAGAACGGATCAGAACGCAGGAGATCTTTGAGCAGGTCAGCAGCCACTTGAAGCGCGAACCGACACAGAGCTCGCGACTATTGCAGAGCTGGATACACTCCGACTGAGCTACTCATCTGGGGAACGGCAAGAATCAATAACGGTAGAGACGGGGCGCGACGGAAGAAGGGACAGGAGCTTTGGCAGAAGAGGGCAACCAGAACGGAGCAGCGCGGAGGCGCGCATCGGCTAACCTGAGCGGTGTGCGCAAGGCCGCGGTGCTGCTGGTGGCCGTGGGCGAAGAGCTGGCCAAGGAGATCCTGCGCGCTCTGCCGGAGGTGG
Source organism: uncultured Occallatibacter sp. (assembly GCA_964452615.1). Lineage (GTDB taxonomy): Bacteria > Acidobacteriota > Terriglobia > Terriglobales > Acidobacteriaceae > Telmatobacter. The sequence continues at coordinate 18,891 of CAYVMS010000013.1, read as the reverse complement.
ACGTGCAGCGGCTCACCGAAGAGCTGGCCGATCTGCGCGGCATCACCCCTGAGCTCTCGGCCGAGATTCTGGAGGAGTTCTGGGAGTTGCTTGAGACGCAGAACTTCATGGTACACGGAGGCCTTGACTACGCCAGCCGTCTGCTGATGGAGACCTTTGGCAAGGAGCGCGCCGACGACCTGCTGATGCTCGTTCGCCGCTCCCAAGAGGCCGCGCAGGGCAATCTGGCCAAGCTGCAGCGCACCGATCCGCAGCAATTGGGCAAGCTGCTTGACTCCGAGCATCCGCAGACCATCGCTTTGGTTCTGGCTCATCTCGATCCGCGGCGTGCCTCAATGGTGCTGGACAACCTGGGCGAGGACCGCAAGGTTCTCTCGATTCAGCGGCTAGCCGAGATGCGGCAGTTTTCGCCGGAGATGGCGCAGAAGGTGGCACATATCCTGCACCGGCGGCTTGAAAGCGTGGGCGATACTGCGCGCAAGAGCTACTCGGGCTTCAAAGCGGTGGCCGACCTGCTGAACCGGCTCAACGCCGAAGAGTCGAAGAAGATTCTCGAAACAATTGAAGACGGGCAGCCGGAGTTGGCTCTGAGTATTCGCAATCTAATGTTTACTTTTGAAGATCTAGTGACGGTGCCACCGGCCACCATCCGCGAGATCGTCTCCGGAGTCGACAAACGGCAACTGGCACTGGCTCTGCGCGGCGCCAAGGACGAACTGCGCGCGCAGATCTTCAAGTCGATGAGTTCGCGGGCGGTGGAGATGCTGAAGGAAGACATGGAGGTTCTGGGTCCGGTGCGATCGCGCGAGGTGGCGCAGGCGCAGCAGGAGATATTGAACCTGGCACGGCGCCTTGAAGCCGAGGGCAAGGTGGTTTTGAAGCTTGAAACAGGTGACGAGATGCTGGCGTAACGGGTCAGTGCACAGTGAACAGTGGTCAGTGAACAGCGGTCTGTGATCGAAGAATCGTGAATGGCAGCTAACCAATGATGCCAATTCATCGCAGGACCCGGTTCTTTCTGACCACTGACCACTGCTTTGAGGGCTAATTGCAGCAGGCGGAAACAACAACGCGCAGCGGTGCTTCGGGGCTCATCGAGCTCTTCGAGTACCCGTGCGACCCCAATGCGCCTCCGCTGCCTGTATGGGAGGGGTGGGCGAGCGCAGAAGGGGCCGCGTCCGCTGCTCCAGACGCGGCGGCGAGCGACGGAAAAGCCGCGGACGGGGCACAGCGCGCAGAGCTTGAGAAGAGATTGGCCGAGGAAAGTCGCAAGTCATTCGAAGCTGGCCGCGAGCGAGGACGGCAAGAGGGCAGGCAGGCGGAGCACGATGGGCAGGCTGCAGCAATGGCTGCGGCGGAGCAGCGACGAACCCGACAGTCGATGGAGTTAATCGAGAACTTCAACCGGGAGCGGGAGCGCTACCTTAATGCAGTTGAGCACGAAGTGGTCAAGCTGGCGTTGGCTGTCGCGGCGCGCATTCTACGTCGCGAGGCACAGATGGATCCCTTGCTTCTGACTGGAGCCGTGAGGGTGGCGTTGGGACAGCTCTCCGGGTCGACTCAGATGCGGTTGCGGGTGCCGTTGGCGGATCTCGACCTGTGGACTGAGGCCATCGCTTCAGTGCCCAATCTAGCAGTGAAGCCGACGGTGACCACAGGTGAGGAAATGCGGCTGGGAGACTGCATGATTGAGACAAAACTGGGCTCGGTGGACCTGGGAATTCGCGCGCAGTTGAGCGAGATTGAACGGGGATTCTTCGACCGGGCCGGCGGTTCAAGAGCAGTCGGTTCGAACTCCGATGCAGTCGAGCTGGTTTCAGCCGGATCAAGCAAAGCTCATGAGAGCCGCCTATGACGCTAATTCTTGATCGCTACTTTGGACGTCTGGAGCGAGGCCAGCCCTGGCGCTGGCGCGGGCAGGTGCTCGAATCCGTAGGCCAGACAATCGAGTCGGCGGGTCCGCTGGCCTCGGTGGGCGAATGCTGCGAGATTCAGGACCAGTTTGGACAGGCTCACTTGGCCGAGGTGATCGGCTTTCGCGGATCGAATGTGTTGTCGATGCCGGTCGAGAGTACCGAGGGCATCCGCTTTGGGAACACGGTCGAGGCTTTGGGTGTGCATCCGGAGATTGAAGTGGGACCGGCGCTGATGGGCCGGGTGCTCAATGCGCTAGGCGCGCCGATCGACGACGGCCCGCATCCGGTGGTCTCTACCGCGCTGCCGCTTGAAGGGGTGGTGCGCCGACCGCTGGACCGGGTGCCGATCCGTACGCCGCTGGGCACTGGTATTCGCGTACTCGATGCGTTGCTGACGGTGGGCCGTGGGCAGCGAGTGGGCATCTTCGGTGGTTCTGGCGTGGGCAAGAGCACGCTGATTGGCATGATGACCCGCAACACCGAGGCCGACGTCACGGTAGTGGGCCTGGTCGGTGAGCGTGGCCGCGAGGTGGCAGAGTTTCTCGAAGACTCGCTGGGCGCGGCGGGCCGGGCGCGCTCGGTGGTGGTGGTTTCAACCTCCGACCAGTCGCCGCTGATGCGCATGAGAGCGGCGCTGTCTGCGACCACGATTGCCGAATTCTTTGCCGATCAGGGAAAGCACGTACTGCTGGTGCTCGATTCGCTTACCCGCTTTGCAATGGCGGCACGGGAGATTGGACTGGCTGCCGGAGAGCCGCCGACGAACAAGGGATACACGCCCTCTGTCTTTACCCGCCTGGCGCGGCTGGTGGAACGGACAGGGCAGTTTCGGGTGGGCTCGATTACCGCGTTTTATACCGTGCTAATGGAAGGTGACGACCAGCAGGACCCTCTCGTGGATGCTGTGCGTTCGTTACTCGATGGCCATGTGGTGCTTTCGCGAACGCTGGCCGCCGAGGGCTGGTACCCTCCCATCGAACTGCTGGACTCGATCAGCCGCTTGATGCCGGCGGTGACGCAGTCGGCGCATCGCGAGAATGCCGCGCTGCTTCGAAAGTTATTGGCCGTCTATGCGCGCTCGGAGGATCTGGTGCGAATCGGGGCTTACAAAGCAGGTTCAGACCCGGATCTTGACCGGGCCTTGAGGGCGCGAGGCGCGATGCGGGCTTTCATGACGCAGGATTCGCGTGAGCAGGTCCGCTTCGCCGACTGTGTGAGCAGATTGGCGGCGCTGGCAGCGGAGTTGTGAGCCATGGGCCCTTCGCGCACATTGCGCAGGCTGCTGCGCATTCGGGACCTCGAAGAAGAGCAGAGCCGTCTGGCTCTTGAATCGTCCGTCGGCGAACTCAATCGATTACGGGATGCGCTCAAAGCCAACGTCGAGCGGGAGCGACGAGGGCGGAGGCTCATTGAGGCCAGTGCGCGGACGGGCGAGTTGCCGGATCGGCTGGCGGGGCTCGAAGAGGCTCATATGGCGGATCGCCTCTTCGCCGTGCTGGAACCCCGAATCGCGGCCAAAGAAGAGGATGTCATGGCGCGACGGCAGGAGTTTCTTCTGAAGAGAGTGGAGCGCCGCCAGGCCGAAACTCTGATCGAGGATGCCGAGGCGCAAGAGGCCATCGAGTCCGAGAGGCGCGGGCAGCAGGCGCTTGACAACTGGTACGGCTCCCGGCAGTTTCGAAAAGAGACCGATGCTGAGTTGCCGGCTGCTACTTTTGAAGGATTTGGAATGCAAGCTGACGAGGATTTCGAAGTGCTTGACGAACAAGACTCGTGGCTGGTGGATGAAACATGAGGGAGAATCCACAAGGTAGGCACCCATGCTTCCTGAATCGAAATTAGACGTTCCAATCCTGACAATGCTCTAACCCTCCTCCAGTTTCTTTGGCACGCCTTCTGCTTTATTCCCCTTCATGACCCCTGCTGCAGCAATCGATGTCGGATCGACCGGCGGTCTGTTGCCGGGGCAGGGACTGAGCCACGGGAAGCTACCGGGCACGGTACTCGATTCAGGACGGAAGGGGACAGCACCTCAGGGTTTTCTGCCGGAGACTGCTCAAGTTGGAATTCCTAGATCTGTGAGCGGGCCGGAGAGCTTTCGCGTGGGATGGCAATCGATGCTGGCCTCGCTGGTTCCTGGCTTGGATGGCCTCAGCGGAGCGTTGACCGAAGCCGAGAGCGTGTCGAAGTCTGCAGAGGCTTCGGGGGGAGTGACTGCTGGAGGATCAGCGAACGCAATTTCAAACCTGATTGGTGTTGAGCGTCTGCGGGCGGAAAAGGACGCAGGAGAGGGAAACGGCGAAGCGGGCGCGGCGACGGCTCCGACATTAGCTAAAAGCGGAACGCGAACGCTAGCGGTTCTCCTGGCTGTCGGAACTCGAGAGCCGGTCTTGCTCAAGCAACAGGGGAAGAATGAGTTGTCGTCGGGGAAGATCGAAACAGAAGGAGTCCCGCAGCATTTATCCCGATTCAGCAAAGCCGCTAAGTCAGAGATCTTAGCGGTGCAAGCACCGTCTGTAGTGATGCAGGAGGCTCTGGCAAGCGTTACGCAGTCTGTGCCGACGCCGGTGAATGCTGACTCGGCGGCTCGAAGCGGGGAGGTCAAAGCGCAATCTGAAGATGCCGACCTTCCTCATGCCGATCTCTCACTTGCTCGTTCTAGCGCATTTGCATCGCGTTCCTTCAGTCCCTATCCGGCGAGCCCTCGCGGTCCTGGTGCTGATGCCGGAAACGCGAGTACGGCTGCGCGGGTGGTTTCGGCGGGGGACGAAACTTCTTCGAGGCAAGGGCAACTCTCGCTGGATTCGGAGCGTGGCGAGAAATCAGGCGCAATCCGCGTGGCCAGCGAACCAACGGGTGTGCTGGAAGATGTCGAGACGCCGGAATCGACGCGCAAAGAGGGCGGGAATCTCTCTGAAAAGCAAGTCGCTGCTCCGAGCCAAACTCAGATGATCGCACCAACCGATGATCTGCCTCAAGCGGTTCCGTCAAGTCAAGAGAAGATGTCAGCAGTTGCACCTGGGTTGAGCCAGATTCAGACGGAAATGCCGGTTCAAAGCTCAACTCGGAAAGATGACCGCAGGCAGCGCAGGGCTCAGGAATCGCAGCAGGAATCGATGGCAATTCGGGCGGGATCTCCTAGCCAAAATTCACGTCGAGATTCGACTCAAAATTCGGGTGAAGGGACTTTTCAGCGTCGGGTCAGTGTTCCTCCGGCGACACCGGTTCTGCGCCCAACCCAAGCTACCGCGCCGACCCTAAACGAAGCTTCAATGCGAGCAACTGATCGCAACGGGATTCATCAGGATGCGCCGGATGAAGAACTCACTAATACCGTTGCTGCCGCACAGAAAACGGAAGACGCGGCAGTCGCAGGCCTGAGTTCCACTCAGACCTTTGGCTACGGCCAAGATTCGTTCCAGACAATCCGTTCAGACTTGGATCAGACTCAGACGGTCGTGCCGGATTTGGAAGTAACTCAGCCCACCCTACCGAGGCAAGATGCAAAACAAACGGTTGTTCCCGTTCGCAGAGAGACTGCTACGCTGACAGCGGCTCCGGGTCTGCATCATTCGGGCACCTCGAATCTGGATTCCATTGCAAGTATTGATCAACGGCAGAGCGAGGCCGAGGTAATAACACCGGATTTGGGCCCGCTTCAGATCCTCGCCTCTCGTCAGGATTCGACCGAGAGGCTTGTTCCAGGAAAGGTCGAGGGCCGGGAAGTCACGCCGGATTTGAATCCGATTCCGAAGACTGTCACCAGCCAAGACCAGGCATCAACACTCGAAGCAAGCAAAGAGGAGAGCCGGACGTTCGTGCCTGCGTCGAATCCTGTCCAAACAGCTCCGTTGAATCAAGATGTGGTTCCGCGGCTTGTCTCAGGTAGGGACATCGTACAGACACATTCGCCGAGCTTGGAGCAAAAGCTCACGGTTGCGGCTCTTCAAGACTCGTCTCCTAGCCTTGTTTCAAGCCCGAAGCTGGTTGAGAGTCCTGAAAACAAAAGGTTCCTTTCCGAGCCATCGTCTTCCAGACCGAATCCGCATGAAACAGTCATTGCGATTCAGAATTCGCCCGGAACGGCAGCGCCGCACGAGAGTCTCCTGGAGACGGCGGCTGTAAGAGAGAACCTGAGTCACCCAACAGCGCCGGGTCAAGACTCGCCTCAGCCGGTTATGGAGGAACACGTCGAACCTCTCGTACGGCTGACGAAGCCGGGCCTCGATGGGACAGAGACTTCAATTGCCGGGCCTGCCTCTGATCCTCCTCCGGTGGCCGTGAACGCGGCGCCAGTGGCTTCAACGCCGATCTTTGCGCCGGTCGCCGAGTCTGTTCCGGTCATTACAAGCAAATCGAGCTTAAGCGGTGGTGAAAGGAATTCGACGCCTGGCACTCTGCGGCCTGTTCGCGGAGTGGAGAGGCATTCTCCGACTCAGTCTGCGCCGCCTGCGGTGGAGGTTCAGCCTTCTGCCCCTGCTGTGGATGCGTCTGCGATCTCGCGTGAAGTAGCGGCTGATTGCGGAGGAGTGAGCACGGCCAGCGGGACTATAGAAAGCGCAACGGCGGCAATCACCGATCCGAATTCTCGCGAGACTTTCGCGGCACTCGATGCGGAGAGCGCATCAGTTAAGCCGGCTTGGATTCATGCAGGAGTGCAGCGGGCCGAGGCAGGCTTTGAAGATCCGGCGCTGGGTTGGGTTGGAGTCCGCGCTGAAACAGGAGGGGGCAGGGTTCACGCAGAGGTAGTGCCCGGTTCAGCCGATGCGGCACAGGCTCTGAGCGGCCACCTTGCTGGATTGAATGCCTATCTGGCCGAGCATCACACGCAGGTCGAGACGCTGACGCTAACTACTCCTGAGAATGGTTGGGCAGGGCAGGGAAGCGCCAGCAGCACCGGGCAGAGTTTGCAGCAGGGAGAGGGGCAGCAAGCGGGGCAACAAATGGCCCAGAGCGCCGAAAGTGGCTCGCGGTTCGGCTCGTCTCAAAGCGCACCAGCGCTGCCGGTGGCTACTTCGGAAATTCCAACATTTCAAGGCGGACGGGACGGGAGTATGGGGGCTGAAAGGCGGCAGGGCGTGCACATTTCGGTGATGGCCTGAGCTGAAGGCGGGGACAGGACTCGGACAGGCCAAAAGTGATGGAGCGGCGTGCAGGGCGGCAAGGACGAGGCTCCGAAGAATGAGGGCCGGAGCAAGGAAGCGCAAGGAGGAGAGATGGCGGCAGTAACGGGAATTCTGAATCAACCCATGACAGCGGGGCAAGTTCTTTCAGGCAAGACCGCAACCCCGATGGCAGCATCGAGTAGCAGTACGAGCAGCACGAACGGCTCCAGTAGCAACTCGGCCACGATCTCGGCCAACGACTTTCTTACTCTGCTGGTGACTGAGATGAAGAATCAAGACCCGACGGCTACAACGGACCCCAATGAGTACATCAATCAGCTAGTCAACGTGAACAGCCTGCAACAGTTGATCTCGATCAATCAGACGCTTTCAACGGATCTGACTCCGTCCGCAACAACGTCCTCAAACAATGCAGCCGCTCAGGTGATTGGAGGAGCCGCGGCGAGTCCGAAAGATGTCGGCACGCAGGCTCAACCGGCCTCGCCCGGCAGCGCGACGGGCACTTCCGGCGCGATCAATGCCGCAGCCGCCAAGCTGGCGCCGGGCAATCTCAGCGTTCCCCCGGCCAGCAGCGCTGCCAGCCGCGTTGCTCAATCCCTGAGCGGACGACCGCTCGTGCAATAGCAATCTCGCGGGAGGGAGGCCGCCTCCAGGAACTGTTCAGCCGCCGGCTTCCAAGGGCCGCGCCAACTTATGTAGCAGGAGGAGAAGCACAATGCCCAGTTTTTATATTCCACTCAGCGGTCTCGACGCCGATTCGACGGCTCTCAACACTATTGCCAATAACCTGTCGAATATGAACACCACAGGATTCAAGGCGCAGACAACGAACTTCAGCGACCTCTTCTACCAGGAGGCAGGAACCACGGGATCGGGAGACGAGATTCAGGTTGGGACCGGCGTGCAGGTGGCGTCGAACAGCACGGATTTCTCCGGCGGCCCTATTTCATCGACGGGAGTGGCGACGGATGCTGCGATCGACGGCACCGGATTTTTTGTGCTCGACAACAGCGGCAGCCAACTCTACACGCGCGACGGCAACTTCCAGACCAGTGCCGCCGGCACGCTGGAGAGTACCCAGGGACAGGCGGTGATGGGGTATATGGCCGTCAACGGGGTGATCAATACGGGCGCGGGATTGAGTGACATCACAATCCCAACAGGGCAGGTGATGCAGCCATCGGCGACGACCAGCTTCAGCATGACGCAGAACCTGGACTCCGCCTCCGCCGTAGGCACGCAGGCCACCGGACAGGTGCAGGTCTACGACTCTCTGGGTAAATCGTATGAGGCCACGGTGACCTATACCAACCTCGGCAACAACAAGTGGAGTTATGCGATCACAGTGCCGGACACATTGTCGGCGGCGGCGGCAACTGCGGCGGCGGCGGCCACAATGCCCGTCTCTGCGACCCTGCCGACGGCGACTTCGGTGACTGCGGCGACTACGGCCGTCGAGCCAGCCACGTTGGTTCCCAGCCCGGTGGCGGCAGCGACGCCAGTGACTGCGGCGACGAGCATCCCTCTTGCATCAACTGCGCCAATTCAACAAGCGGTGACCAACATCCCCCTGGCGGCTCAACCGGGCTCGCCCGCCGACACGGCCATTTATAACTTCGTCAGCAGCAATGCGGCGGTGGCGACTGTCGATCCTGCTTCGACTCTTGTGATTACCGGAGCGAAGCAGGGTGGGGGCACGGCGACCACCGCACTGCCTACATTCACCGGAACTCCGGAGACGGTGGCTGATTATGTGACCGATTTGGGCACAGCGCTGAATGCGGCGCAAATCACCGGGGTCAGTGTCGCCAGTGTCGGCGGCCAACTGACCATCACCGGCGCTACCTCGTTCAGTGGAAGTGTTAGCCAGGATTTCACGGCTAACAGCTTCGCTTACAAATTCGTGACAAGCAACGGCGCGCTGGCCACGGTGAATCCGACATCGAATCTGACGATCACAGCACCGACGATCTCGGGCGGCACAGCGACGACCGCGGTGCCGACATTCAGTGGGACGCCGGAGACAGTTGCCGACTATGCTGCCGACCTGAAGACCGCGCTCACGGCGGCGGGCATAGCCGGCGTAACGGTTTCCGGGGCCGGCGGAGTTTTAACGATTAGCGGGCCGACGACTATGACCTTCGGCGGCGGCGTGACTCAGGATTTCTCGGGAAAGCAAACCAATTTTTCCATCGGATCGTACACCGACCCAGCGACGGGAGCGATCACACAGGCGGCCATCGATCCATCGACAAGTTTGATCATTACCGCACCGAACGCATCCGGCGTAGCGACACCGGTGACCATCACGCCATCCAACCCGGCTGGCGAGCCGGTGGCGCAATTTGTCACAGACATCAATAGTGCGATGAAAGCAAATAATATCGCCAACGTGACGGCCACGAGTTCCAATGGCGTATTGTCTTTGATCGGACCCTCAGCCATGACCGTCGGCGGTTATATCAATCAGGAGATACTAGGAACAACGGTATCGAGCTCGGTCACTCCGACTTCCCCGGTAACCACATCTGCAATCATGACGCTGCCTGCGGCGATGCTGACTCCGTCATCAATCAGCATCACCACCGTGGATGCGGCTGCTCCGGTCATCGCCGCCACAAGCGGCATCCTGCCGGCGGTCGCGGCGACCACGCCGTCAGTCAATACCTCGACCTTGACGGCTGACAATTCAGTCCCTGGAACGGTTGCTTATACCTTCGGCCCGAGCGCCACCGTCAATAGCAATACGAGCCTGACAATCGACGATGGAGTAAATAAGTATCCAGTTACGCTGACGCACACTCCCAATGAAACCGTCTCTCAACTTGCAAGCGACATTAACGCTGCATTGAACGGTCTGGGAACCGGCATATCCGCCGTGGGCACGAATGGTGTAGCAGCGACAAACACACCTGGAACCTTGACTATTACAGGGGTGCCCGGGAGCTTTACGATCGATGCTGCCAGCGCTGTACAACAGGACGCGGCGGAGACTGCCACCACCTACAATTTCGTTACCAGCAACGGTGCGGTGGCCAATGTCGGCCCTTCTAGCGGCGTTCCTCCGACAAATCTGGCGATCAAGCTTGGCGGTGGGGGCGCGGTCTCAGCGCCTCCGTTCGCCGCCAGCATGTCGCTGACTGCTTATGCGAATGCTCTCCAAAATGCGTTGCCGGGCAACTCCGGCGTGTCGGTGCAGGCTAATGCCATTACCGGCCAGTTGACCATTACCGGACCGACGAACGATATGGCGATTACCGGCAATGCGGTCCAGGATTTCTCAGGAACAAACATTAGCTACAATTTCAGCGCGACGGGGACGGTCGATCCAGCCGGGACAAAGTTGACGATTACCGGACCGACAGCGGCTGGCGGCACGGCGACCAGCGCATTGCCAACTTTCAGTGGAGCGCCGGAGACAGTCCATGACTATGCCACAGATCTTCAAGCTGCCGTGAATGCCGCAGGAATCATCGGCGTCGCGGTGTCAGCCAATGCCCAGACCGGTCAACTGTCGATTGTCGGACCCAGCAGCATGGTTGTCGACAACGCCGTAAAACAGGATGTGGCGATGACAACGACCAACTATAACTTCGTCACCAGCAACGGCACACTGGCCACTGTGGCTCCCACGACAACGCTGGCGATCTCCGAAGGTGGAGGCCCCGCCGTTTCGGTGCCGGCCTTCAGCGCAAGTCAATCGGTCGCAACCTATGCAGGCAATCTGCAAGATGCTTTGACGACGGCCGGCATCACCGACGTGACGGTCTCAGCCTTGAGTGGCCAATTGTCGATCACCGGACCCGCCAATATCGCAATTACTGGTAATGTAAGTCAGGCATTCACGGGGGAGCAGACCAACTTCGACTTCGGCTCGTACACCGATCCAAATACAGGATTGACCACGCAGGCTACAGTTGCTCCCACGGCGAGCCTGACAATTACCGGGCCGACAACGGCAGGTGGCTCGAACACCATCACGGTTGTGCCGTCGAACCCTGCCGGTGAATCGGTAGCGCAGTATGCAATCGACGTGCAGAGCGCGCTGGCGGCGGCCAAAATCACCGGCGTGACCGTGACTGCCGCGAACGGCACGTTATCAATTACTGGCCCTGATACTGTTACGGTTGCAGGAACCATGAATCAAGATATGTTAGGAACGACCAGCAATTACGCATTTGAAACGAATGCCACGGTCGATCCCACGACGAATCTGCAAATCACAGGCCAGACTCAGACGGGCGGCACGGCTACCCTGATCGCGCCAGCAGTCAGCACCGGGGAGACGGTGGCTCAATATGCCAATGCGCTGACGGCCGCGCTATCGACAGCCGGCATCGCGAATGTGACGGTCTCGTCCACCAACGGCCAGTTATCGATTACCGGAGCCAACCTCTCGACCACGGGCAGCATCAAGCAGGGCTTGGCGGACACCACGATCAACTACGACTTCGGATCGAGCGCTACAGTGAACCCGGCGACCGCTCTAACTATCGTCGGGCCGACGGTGAGCGGAACGCCGCCAACGGCAATCACCGTGGCCCCGACTGTGACTGCTGGAGAAACGGTGACCCAATATGCGGCCGACCTGACGAAGGCGCTAAAGGCAGCCGGGATCAACACAGGCCCGGATGGCGTTTCAGTGACGGCGACCGGAGGCCAACTGTCGATCATCGGTCCGGCAGCGACCCTGAAGACCGCCGGCATTGCGAGCCAGGACCTGACGGCAACCACGGTCAGCTACAACTTTGGAGTGAATGGCGGCGCAATCGCTACCGTCGATCCTAAGACAAACCTCACAATCACTGGACAGACAGCAAGCGGCGCCACCTCGACCACGCTCGCGCCCGCAGTGACCTTGGGTGAGACGCTTGCCCAATATATCAACGCTTTGAATGACGCATTGACGGCCGCCGGAATCGCGGGCGCTACGGTCTCTTCAGCGGCTAGCGGTCAGTTGTCGATTACGGGAGCGAATATCTCGACGGCCGGCAACGTGATTCAGGACCCGGTGGGTTCGGCTAACACAAACGGCACCCTGACCTTCGACGCAAGCGGCAATCTGGTCAATCCGTCGGGGGATCTGAGCAACATTACCTTTGCCGGTCTCTCCGACGCCGCGGCTCCGATGAACATGACCTGGAATCTCTTTGGCGCGAACGGGGCAGGGGAGGTCAGCCAGACGGCAGTCGCTTCTGGGCAATCGGCGCAAAACGCCAACGGATATGCGGCCGGCAACTATCAGGACTTCACCATAGGCTCGGACGGCACCATCACCGCTACCTATTCGAATGGCCAGAATCAGGTTGTAGGTCAGATCGGGCTTGCCAAGGTAAGCAATTTACAAGGGTTGGCAGATGTTGGTTCGACCCAGTATCAGACCACCACGGCCTCGGGGACGGCCACGGTGGGAGTGGCTGGCACGGGCGGGCTCGGCACGCTGGAAGGGAGTTCTCTCGAGGCCTCGAACGTCAACATCTCCCAGGAGTTCTCCGACCTGATCATCGCCCAGCGGGCATTCGAAGCGAACTCGAAGGCGGTGACTACTTTCGACACAGTGACCCAGGAAACCATCAACATGATCCACTAAGTTGCGGCGGGGCGGCCTTCGGGTTGCCCTTACGCCTCACGAGCAGCCGTTGGCTGACGGAGGGCTCAATTGACGGCGCGGGCACTCAAAAGCTGTGGCCGCTGTTGATCTCAATGAAGAGACCTTTGGCCTGGGCGAGAACATGGCCCCTGGCGCAGAGGATACTGGCTTCGGTCCAATGCTTGCGGCCTTCGCTGCGAACCAACCGGCCCTCCAGACGAATTGGCGCAGCGGAGTGTACCGGGCGCAGATACTCGACCTCCATCTGACGAGTCATGGCCGTCAGCCCGCGTGCGCGGACGGACTTGCTCATAGTTTCGTCCAGCAGAGTGGCGATAATGCCGCCATGCACATAACCTGCCGGACCTTCGAAGCGATCCGGAATCGTGACCAGGCTGACAATGTTTCGATCTTCGGCAAGCAGGAACTCAAGGCGCAGACCAGTTTCATTGGCCGGGCCGCAGCCGAAGCAGCGGCTCTGTGCCTTGTTGGTTATGGGGGTGAGTTTGTCCAGAGATTGGTCCATGGATTCAGGATAGCCGGAGCGCCGCTATGCTGCACTCCTTTGCCACCTTCATGGTGGACTTCGCAAAAACTTTAAATTGATTCGAAGGTAACGGCTCAATGACTATCACATTTTGTGATATGCATCACCGCCGACCATGAAAATTACTTAAGTACCTGTTAATTTGGGTACAGTGTTGCACTTCCGTAACATATAGCGGTAGATTATTGGGAGTGGCCCATCCTCTAGCTAAAAGGTCTGTTCGGGCTGCAAGATGATTCGCGTTGCGATGGCCGGATCTTGAACCAGGAGGACGGAGACAATGGCTAAAAAGATTTGTACTAATTACGGAAAGTGCGTGCTTGCGAACACTCATGAAGACTTTTCTCATGAGAAGAGGTCATTAACATATTGCCCGCTCTGTGACAAAAAACTTAGTGAAGTGGTAACTCCATCCCGAAATATTGCGAGCAAGGTCGTGCTCACGGTTTCGGCAGTCTTTATTCTCCTTGTCGCTTTTGGATTCGCACTTGATAGGAAATGGATCAACGCTCCGTCGGGAGCAAGAGCTGCCGAACTAAAGGGTACGCAGACGGTGATTCTCCGCCTGGCCGACTCGAATACCATGCAAGACAGCGTAGCGCCAGGATTGGCTGAGGCTTATCTGAAGGCGCAGGGTGCGACGGATATTCAGACAATCTCAGGAGCCGATCCGCAGGTTGAGATTGTTCAGGGCATCCTTCCGGGAGACGGCGCTGCTTCTTCGATCGAGATTGCCGCTCGTAGTTCCGAGGACGCGCTTACCGCACTGGCCGACAATAGTTGTGACATCGTCGGAATAACATCGAGAAGACTTCAATCGGACCAAACCGGCAAATTGGCAGCGAAGAGCAGCCTTCCCGCAGCAGCCAGCGAACATGTTCTGGGGCTTGATGGCATCGCAGTGATCGTCAACGCCTCCAATCCCCTCAGTGAACTTCGCAAAGACACGATCAAGCGAATCTTCACGGGCGAGATCACCGATTGGTCAAGGGTCGGATCTTCCCATGGCGCGATTCAGATCTACTCAAGAGAGGATCAATCTGGGATCTCAAGCTCGTTTAGAGGCATGGTGCTTGCTGGAATGCAACTGACGCCATCGGCTCATATCTATCAGGACAGCAATGAGCTTTCCCTGGCGGTTTCCCGCGATCCGAACGGTATTGGATTTGTCAGCCTTCCATTTATTCATACCGCGAAATCCATCGCTGTATCAGATAAGGGAACGGACGCGCTCAAGCCGACGCGGCTGACCGTCGCAACGGAAGACTATCCGCTATCGAGACGGCTCTACCTTTACGCTCCCGAAACTCCTCAAAACGCGTTCACACAGAGGTTTATAGAGTTTGCGCTTTCCGCCCAGGGGCAGGATGTGGTTGCGGCCAATGGCTACATTGCCCAGAATGTCGTGGCTTCGGCACAGAGCACCATATCCAAGACGGCGCCGGATGAGTACAAGCAGTTGACGCAGGACGCGGAGCGGCTCTCTCTGGATCTCCGTTTTAGTGCGGGTGACCTGGAGAAGGACACCAAGGCCCAGGCAGATTTGGATCGAGTCGTTTCCATGGTTGCGGACGAGGGGGGAGCGAAGAACAAGATCCTGCTCTTCGGGTTCACGGACAACGCTGGTGCTTCTGATGCGAATCAGGCCGTATCGTTGAACCGGGCCAAGATTGTCGAAAAGGAATTTATCAAGAGGGGTATCAAGCCCTATGTGGTGCGAGGGTTCGGTTCCGATTTGCCCGTCGCCAGCAATGAAACCGCTGACGGCCGCGAGATGAACCGGCGCGTAGAGATCTGGATGACGAGGTAATGCAAATGCTTTCGGTCGGCGAATCGACCATGTGTGGGTACATTCGCCGATTCAGTTCTTTTGCATATTGCGTCATGGAAAAGTAAATTCAAATACGGTTAATAAACCACTGTGGGGCTGCGCCTTATACTGCACTGGATCACTCGTCTCTAAATGCTGTGTGATTTCGCCTGGCAGGACTGCAGAACGGGCTTCTCTTATGGCGCGTTGCAAGTTCTGGGCTGAGATTCGCAGATAGCATCACAGCCGCAATGGCTGGATGACAGAGGAGAGAACGGGCGACAAAACTGAGAGGCAGGAACTTGATGGTTAAGGCGCGGCAGGGAAAGTGCAGCAATTCGGAAAAATGTCCTGTATCGAGAGCAAATGAGATCCATACGGTTCCCGAGGGTTCGGATTTCCATTGTCCTGTGTGCGGACAAGAACTGGAAGAAGTAATACACAAGGCCCCCCAGAGAGTCAGCCAGTCAATCCTTGTCGCGTGCGGAGTTCTGCTTCTTCTCCTCGGCGGAATTGCTATCTCGAAGAACTGGATCAAGCTTCCCTCGCGAGTGAGCGCCGCCGACCGGATGGCGGGGAGCAATACGATCCTGCGGCTATCAGGGTCCAACACCATTGGAGAGAGTCTAGTGCCCTCGCTGGCCGAGGCATTCCTGAAAAGCCAAGGCGCAACCGACGTCCATACAATCGCCGGAGAGAAAGCCCAGGAGAAGATTGTTCTTGGAACTCTGCCTGGCGACATGTCTCCGTCCGCGATTCGAATTGCTGCTCACGGTTCCGCAACTGCATTCACTTCTCTGGCAGACAAGAGTTGCGATATAGGCATGTCTTCCAGACGCATCAAGCCAGACGAAGCGTCCAAGTTGTCGTCGCTGGGTGACATGCTTGCTCCCGCGAGCGAACATATTGTTGGACTTGATGGTATTGCCATCATCGTTAATCAATCCAATCCTCTCAATGAACTCTCCAAAGACGAGATCATGCGGATTTTCACCGGAGAGGTAGCCGCGTGGCCAAAGGGCACCTCGTCCGGACAGATCGCAATCTATGCCAGGGACGACAAGTCTGGAACCTACGACACTTTCAAGAGCCTGGTGCTGGCAGGAAAACCTCTGGCGCCGAATACCCGCCGATTCGAGAGCAGCGAGGATCTTTCCGATGCTGTCGCTCACGATCCGAATGGCATCGGATTCATCGGCCTCCCCTTTGTGCGTAGCGCGAAGCCCGTCGCCGTCTCTGAGAAGGGAACACGCGCCTTGTTGCCGACCAGCTTGACAGTTGCTACCGAGGACTACTCGCTTTCGAGAAGGCTATTTCTCTACACCCCCGCCACATCGGCCAATAAATTCACGCGTCTCTTCATTGACTTTGCGATTTCAAAGCAAGGGCAAGACGTAGTTGCAACCAATGGATTTGTTACCCAGAACATCGCGACAGTAGCACAGGCTCCATCAGAGACAGCGCCTGCCGAATATCAGAAGCTAACCCAGAAGGCAGAGCGTCTCTCACTGGACTTTAGATTCCAGGCAGGTGAATCCATGCAAGACAACAAAGCTCAGGCGGACATGGACAGAGTCGTGTCGATGATTTCTGAGCGAGGAGCAGCAGGAGAAAAGATTCTTCTGTTCGGCTTTGCCGACAGCATCGGCAGTCCCGCAACGAACCAGGCTCTCTCATTGAGCCGGGCGAAAATCATTGAAGGTGAGCTTGTCCGCAGAGGCCTGAAACCGACTGTAGTGCGAGGGTTTGGCTCCGAACTTCCGGTTGCTTCAAATGAGACTGCAGATGGGCGCGAGAAGAACCGGCGCGTCGAGATCTGGATCCAGAACTAGATCGGCTGGACTGCGGTCGGAGAGTTGCGCTGAGGATTGAATCCAAAGCCGATTCTCCAATCGCGGTATACTCAAAATTGCTATGGCAACCGAAAAAACCTTCTACTTAGAGACCTTCGGCTGCCAGATGAATGCCCATGACTCGGAAAAGGTCATCGGCACATTAGAGCAGCAGGGTTATCGGCAGGTCGAATGCGAAGAGGATGCAGGACTTATCCTTTACAACACCTGTTCAATCCGCGACAAGGCGGAGCAGAAAGTCTTCCACCGCCTCGACGAATACAAGCGCCAGCATAGGACCGGCAAACGTTTCGCCGTTTTGGGCTGCGTTGCGCAGCAAGAGGGCGAGAAGATCTTTGAGCGTGCGCCTTATGTGTCGCTGGTCTCCGGATCAGCCTCGTATCGCAAACTGCCCGAGATGCTGGCCCGCCTAGAGTCCGGCGAGACGCGTATCACCGGCCTGGACGATCGCCAGACCGACGAGACCTTCGAGACCGAATTCACCGCCCGCAAGAATCCCTATCGCGGCTACATCACCATCATTGAGGGTTGCGACAAGTTCTGCGCCTATTGCGTTGTGCCATATACGCGGGGCAAGGAGCGCAGCCGAGGGGCGAGTTCTGTGTTGGCCGAGGCGCGGCGTATCGCGGACACGGGCTATACTGAGATCCAGCTTCTTGGGCAGAACGTGAACAGCTATCGCGACCCGGAAGGGAAGCGGAGCTTCGCGGAGCTACTCGCCGAGGTTGGCCAGGTGGCGGGGATTCGCCGCGTGCGCTTTACGACCAGCCACCCGCGCGACTTCACCCGAGACATCGTTGAGGCCATCGATGCGGTGCCCACGCTCTGCGACCACGTGCATCTGCCGGTTCAGTCCGGCTCGTCAAGGGTGCTAAAGACAATGGCCCGCGAATATACCCGCGAGTGGTATTTGGAGCGGATCGCCTGGATCAAGGCTGCGCGCCGGCCAATTTCGATTTCCACGGATATTATTGTAGGTTTTCCCGGCGAGACGGCTGACGATCTTATGCAAACTATGGACCTTCTCGCAGAGGTCGAGTACGATTGCGTCTTCGGCTTCAAATACTCGGGCAGGCCAAACACTCCGGCCTTGACGATGATCGATTCCGTTCCGGAGACCGAGAAGGCATCGCGGCTTCAGGTGGTGCTTGACCGTCAGCGCGAGATTCAAAGGGTAAATTATGCCAAGCACTTAGGGCAGATCCTGGAGGTAATGGTCGAAGGCGCGAATCCGGCAAAAGGGCAAGTTATCGGACGTAGCAGCCAGAATAAGCCGGTCAACTTCACCTGCACGCAGCCAATCGCTCCAGCACCCGGTAGCTATTTGAAGGTGAAGATAACCGCGACACACCCGAACAGTCTTACAGGCGAAGCGGTCTAGAATGAGGGGGACAAGAAAGGGAATCCATGGATATCGAAGTGCGGATACGCGGTCTGATGATGGACCCGGCTACCAGCATGCCTATCGTGGTGCTCAAGGACATCGCTTCTGAGACGGTGATGCCCATTTGGGTTGGCATCTTCGAGGCCAACGCCATTGCCATTGAAATTGAAAAGGTTGCCGCGCCACGCCCCATGACGCACGATCTGACTCGAAATATAATGCGTCACTTGAACGCCAAGCTGGAAAGGGTTGTTATATCTGATCTTAAAGATGACACATTCTTTGCGGTTCTCTGGCTCAGACAGGGAGATGAACCTCTGGTAATCGACGCTCGTCCGTCGGACGCAATTGCTCTGGCGTTGCGCGCAGATTGCCCAATCTACGTTGCCGAAGAGGTGATGCAAACGGCCAAGCTGAACACTTCAGGTCCACCCGAGGGACCCACAGCCGAACAACTTCGCGGCTGGCTTGAAGGGCTAAACGACGAGGATCTAGGGCGCTACAAGATGTAATTGAAGCATTAGAGATGGCGAGATGGTCGAACTCACCGCTTATCAGAAAGATATGCCGGGGAAGGGCTGATTGTTTTTGGAATCCCAATTGGGATTGGCTAGAACCAACCCAATCTTCAGTATACAGAATATACGTTATCGGACGTTAGCGTC
>CAYVMS010000012.1:0-32397 GCA_964452615.1 uncultured Occallatibacter sp. | reverse complement strand
ATTGATCACCCTCGCAAAGCCTGACATGAGGGTGAGTGGCGCCTGCAATGATGTAGACAACGTCGCTGTGCCGGGACAAAATACTCGGCAGCGCATGAATCACGTTTTCAAATCCCTTATTCGGAGATAGCAAACCGAATGTGAGCAGCACAGTCTTTCTTTTGGTTGCAGGGTCGACCTTGTGAGTTCTCAGCGTTGCAACGGGCAAGTCGGGTATGCCATGGGGAATCAAATTGATCTTGTCTTCAGGAACCCCAAATATCTCTTGAAGAAACCGGGAAGAATGCTCGCTCATCACGACAAGCCGCTCTGAGCGTGCGGCAATCTCCTTGAGAACGCTTCGTTGATCGACATCCGGCTCGCGAAGAACCGTATGAAGTGTTGTCACAACGGGCATTCTGAGATGCTTGAGCAATTCCAGAATATGGCTTCCAGCCTTTCCCCCATAGATCCCGTATTCGTGCTGCAAACAGACAATATCAATATCTCTCGAGTTAAGATAGCTTGCGGCTGCCCGATAGGATGAGATGTCGCCTTCGGTTATTTCAAACCGCACCCGTGCTGGGTAGGCATACGGCGACAATGGGTCGTTGACGGCTACAACCGACAATTCAGAGGTCTTATACTCAGCTGCAATTGCATTGCACAAATCCGTCGTGAAGGTTGCAATTCCACATTGACGAGGAAGATAGTTCCCGATTACCGCAATCCTTGTTGGATTCGACCGGTTGGAAATTCGCTCCATGGACAATGCTGAATCCCTTCCGAACATCGAAACTCGCGTTTCGCGTTGCAACAGGGTGTTTGGTGTCGAACTCGCAAACGTATTTGACGCGGCCATTGCTGCCTCCTTACGTTATGTTCTGAATGAAAATAGGCCCGTGAGTGTTGAAGACTCCGAGGGCTTACACCGGTACCTCATGGAAGTAAAAGCTCATGAGGCCTTTTGGCAGCCGGTAACCCAGTTTGATCTCTGCAACCAGCTGAGCCTGGAAACCGCAACATCGGAAAAACTAAAGACAATAGCCCAAAGCGCTTCTATCTCGATCGCTCATATCAGCAAAGCCTGATATTGAAATCATCGAGCAACGTGCATCTTAAAGAATGGTCACAATCGCACAATGACTCGCTAGATAGGAGTTGATAGTTGCAGGGTCTGGGCGAGGGTCTGCACTGAGGACACAACTGCATACTCAGTTTCAGTTACCCGGTGGAGTTGGGAAATGCGGAAGAATGCCTTTGCTAATTCCCTAAACAGGCTATGATCGTCTTGATTATCAGGTTGGTATCCGAAGGGCCCCGAACAGAAATGGAGACAACACCGGCCTGTTCCGCTGGATAGTCGTTCCCTCCTGGGAACAGGGCATCTCCTATGTAGACCATCTCATTCAGAGAGATGCGGAGAATATCTCGCAGTTTTCGAATTCCGTAAGCTTTGTCAATGCCGGGTTTGGTGACATCGATCGATGTTGCGCCTCCCATACGGATCGAGAACTCGGGTATTAAAGTTTCCAAGATTGCCGTGATCTTCTTTCGCTTGGAGAAATCAGCATCCCATTTTTCTTTCTCTTCCAGCGGTGCTTGCTGGCCCAATGCCGAGAATGTTATCTGGCTTCCGCGATCCTCAATGACTTCTCCCCAAAGCTTTTCGGCGCGAAAACCTGTTTCCTCCGTAGCTCTATTGAGCGAGTCGACGATCTTTTCTCTTTGTGCGGCGGTCAGATCCTCCGAATACACCTGTTTCCAATCACCCGTGTATTGAAAGAACTTTGTACCGCAGGTTGGTAGTAACGAGAGATTCGCGAGGCTATTATCACGAGGGATGTCGGAGAGCAGTTGTTTCTCGAACTGAGACCATGCGCCGCCTGAGATGACAGCAACCTTTACGACGCCCAAGAGTTCGTGCAGTAATGCTGCCGTCTCTTCATCAAGCGCAGACTTGCTCGGCGCCAGGGTTCCATCCAGATCGAACACAATGAGTTTCTTCATGCGTTGTCTTCAACTTTCATCTTCCCTGGCTTCTCGCTGGAAGAAGTGCAACCGCTTGTCCGCGGGTTGTTTCAGGTGCAGATGTTGAAGAAATGCATAACGCTCGCTTACGCCGGAACGCCGTGTCTGAATCTTTACGGAAGCGAGTGCGTAGGTGTGCTGCGAGGAATCCACGCCAGATCTCCACTGAGAACGTAAATTGCGAGCGCCGACGCCATGAAGAGTGCTCCTATCCAGAATTTCCAGTCGCGATGCATACGGCGCCAATAAGGCCCTGGATCGGGTTCTCCGAGGGCACTGCTGTTTCCTTCGGGGTTATGTTTGTTTCCGGTCATTCCGTCTCCATATCCGATAAGTATTCACCGCTTCGGGCTGCTTTGTTGCAGTGTGCTCGATGATACAAAAAAGTATGACCTCGCGTTTACTTGAAATCTGAGCAGTTTTGCTCAAAGCAAAGTGCGCTATCGCGGCATCGTGAAGAATTACCACTAGAGCATTTTCGGGAAATGTGTAGACCAGAATTTCGTAGGTTTCCCTCCCATTCCGCAGAAAAAGCGGAATGGGGCACGGTAGTCTACAGTAAATCCGAAAATGTTCTCAGTGCGCAAAAAACGCTGGCTTGATCAAAGCTTCCTTAGATTTGTCTCGTGAATACTCAAGAATCTTCATTTTATGAGCAATATGGAGCAGATATTGATCTCTTCTTACAGCGAAAATAGCAGAGGGTGTCATTTATGCGGGAAAGTGGCTGCGAGGTGGCAGCCAGGTTGCAGCGAAGTGTCCTAGATTGCGTTGCTCACCCCGGATTGTCAGAAATCCTTCGAGCTTACCCCTCTGACATGTTTCCTTCCTCCATCTTCATTCGCTAACCACAATCGTCGATACGTCCACAAATAACGTGAACGCTTACAGAACAGGAACCGGGCACGCGAAACATACGGCCCGCGACGAGGCACATATGCTGATTGTCAGCAGCACAACGACATTTGACCCATCGGTATTCCTAGCTCAAGCCGGGCTTGGCCGACAAATCATTGATTTGAAGCCGAAGGATTCCTTTTTTTGCCAGGGAGACAAGGCCGATGCGGTCTTCTATATGCAAAAAGGCAGAGCAAAACTCACAGTCGTATCGCAGACCGGCAAAGAAGCCACCATCACCCTTCTCGCTGCTGGCGACTTTGTAGGGGAAGAGTCGTTGGCAGCGATCGTGGGGCTGCGTTTGGCGACGGCCACAGCCGTTTCCGCCTGCACAGCCCTTAGGGTTGGAAGAGCTGAGATGGTCCGCGTTATGCACGATGAGCCAGCTTTCGCAGACCTGTTTTTAAAATTTCTGCTTGCCCGCAGTATGCGAACCCAAGCCGATCTCGTGGACCAACTCTTCAACTCCAGCGAAAAACGCCTGGCGCGGATTCTCCTCTTGATGGCGGAGTTTGGCAAGCCGGGTGAGCCGGAAACACTGATTCCTCCCGTTACCCAGGAAACCTTGGCCGAGATGATCGGCACCACGCGCTCTCGCGTCAGCTTCTTTATGAATCGCTTTCGCAAACTCGGCTTTATCGATTATGACGGCCGGATCAGGGTGCATAAGTCGCTGCTCAATGTGGTCCTGCTCGATCAGTTACCGGGGCGCAACTCCGAGAGACCTTCGCTTGCCGATATTGCGTGAAAGAATTGCATCTCGACATCAAACGATGTGAAGGCGAGCAAAGACCGGAATCTTGACGGCGTCCAGGATTGCACCGAATGCGAACTCACCAGCGATAACAGCGATGGGCAGTTGCGCCGTTGCGATGCCCAACGCCGCAAGCGTCGAGATTATAAGAATATAGGCAACTAAAGAGAGGACGAGCCAAATACCTGGGCCAGGTCTCTGACCTCGTGATTTCGCACTTCAGAATTCGCAGTTTCCCACCCTTTCGCCAGGAAAAAGGCGAAAGGATGGGGCACGGTACTGGTACAAGAACAAACGGCCAGAGACCTAGCAGTCAACATGCAAGAGCACCATGATTACTTCGATCTCTAAGTTGACCGCGTTTTGCTCAAATCACATGTGGTCCATTTTGCTCAGACGATAACGATCCTGGTCACTACGTTGAAGAGTCGAGGGACTTCGTTGAAGACCCAGAATGGTGAGGAGAACTTATGAAGGGATTTAAGCTCGTTCTACTAGCGGCTGTTGCTGGATGTTTTATGATAGCAACCGTTCCCAAAGCGGCGGCTCAGATTGCCGTGGAGATTGGTGTTGCGCCTGATTGTCCCTACGGCTACTATGATGTCGCTCCATATGACTGCGCCCCCTACGGCTACTACGGCGCGGAATGGTTTACCAGTGGTGTCTTTATTGGCACGGGTCCGTGGTTTCATGGCCCTGAGAACTTCCAAGGGCATGTAGATAATCGTCTTCATCCCGAACACGGTTATAACGGCCCTAAGCCACAACGTGGTGAGAAAGCTGAACCGTCAAAGCATCCCGATAAGAATCCCGACTTCAAAGGGAATGAAGTTCGTGATGGACACGGCCATGTAAGTGTGGAAAAGAAATAAAAACAGCTATGAGAATGGTTCAATAACTGCTGGATTCTCAGTGGTCCCTTCAAGTCAGCCACCGGCGGTATCGCAACTCGTGATCCTGAGGCCTCTCCCGAGGAAGCCTCAGGCAGTACGCTCGCAACGCCTACTACCCGGTCAAGCTGATCGAGAAGCCTGGCCGCGCAAGTAAACACTTGGTGCCCTACATTCGCCGCAACCTTGTTCTGCGGCGAATGTAGGATAGAACGATGCTCCAACGCAGAAGCGCTACGTCACCAGCCTGATCTCGCTCGATGTTCCCCCCGCTGCCGGGATGTAACACTTCTGCGTGTAATCCATCACCATGCGATCGGCATTGAATCGCCAGCCCAACGTGCGAATCGTCCGCTTCATGCGTTTGATCCATCCTCGTGGCAGTCCGTCGCGGTCGCGCTGGTAGAAGAGCGGAATCAGTTCCTCGTACAGCACGCGATAGAGATCTTCTCCGTCGCGGCTGTCGTGCACGTCCATGTTTGAGTGAGTCCTGCCTTTACCGATGGCAAAGCCGTTCAGCCCGTCGTAAGCTTCAGCCCACCAGCCATCCAGCACAGATAGATTCAGGCCGCCATTCAGCACAACCTTCTGCCCGCTGGTTCCGGAGGCCTCCAGCGGCCGCCTTGGGTTGTTGAGCCAGACATCCACACCTTGCACTAGATGGCGGCCTACGTTGATGTCATAGTCCTCAATAAAGACAAACCGGTCGGCAAACTCCGAATCGCGCATCATCTCGGCGATCTGCTGAAGAACCTTCTTTCCCGGTTCGTCGTGGGGGTGGGCCTTGCCAGCAAAGAGGAACTGCACCGGGCGCTTGGGATCGTTGACCATGGAGGCCAGCCTCTGAATGTCGGCGAGCACCAGATTGGCTCGCTTATAGGTGGCGAAGCGGCGTGCGAAGCCAATGGTTAGTGCGTCCGGCGAAAGCACCCTTCCGAGTTTTTGCAGAGTCTCTTGTGGTTCATGCCGCCGTTGCGCCTGTTCCTTTGCACGGCGGCGCACGAAATCGATAAGTTGCGATTTAAGACTGAGGTGCGTCTCCCACAACTCGCCATCGTCCACATTCTCAATGTCCTCCCAAGTGCGCGCGGTTCCACTGTTCGCCTGCCAGCCAACCCCGAGATGGCGGTCGTAGAGGCGGCCCATCTGCGGTGCAAGCCACGACGGCACATGCACTCCGTTCGTGATGTGTCCAATCGGCACCGCGTCCTGGGGCTTGCCGGGATAGAGGCCCCACCACATCGAGCGCGAAACCTCGCCATGCAGCGAAGAGACCGCATTTGCATGACGCGAGAGCTTCAACCCCAAAACCGTCATGCAGAATGGCTCCTGGGAATCGGTGGATTGCTCGCGCCCAAAGCCCATGAAGTTCTCCTGTGAGAGCCCCATTTCTTCGCGCAGAGGCCCAAGGTGCTCCTCGATCAGGTCTGGGTGGAAGCGGTCGTGACCTGCGGGCACTGGAGTGTGCGTAGTAAAGACCACCTCCCTCGCCACATGGCTGGCAGCGGTGTCGAAGTCAACGCCTTCTTCCTCCATGCGGCTGCGCACCGCCTCAAAGACCGCAAAGCCGCTGTGTCCCTCATTCAGGTGCAAGACTCCGGGAGTGATGCCCATCGCCTTGAGAGCGCGAAAGCCGCCCACGCCCAATAATAATTCTTGCCGGATGCGCGTCCTCGCGTCTCCGCCATAAAGACGCGAGGTCGTTTCCAAATCCTCCGGCGCATTGCCGGCAACATTCGAATCAAGCAGCAACAGGTCGCAGCGGCCCACCTTTACCCGCCAGACTTTGGCGCGGATAACGCCGCCGCGTGTTCTTATCTCCACCACCACCGGCTTGCCGTTCTGGCCGATGGCAGGTTGCATCGGCAGTTGGTTGACATCCGTTTCGAGATACTCTTCCCGCTGCCAGCCGCTCTTATCCAGCCGCTGCAAAAAGTAGCCTTGCCCGTAGAACAACCCGACGCCGACAAGCGGAATATCCAGGTCGGATGCGCTTTTGATGTGGTCTCCAGAGAGCACGCCAAGGCCGCCGGAATAAATCGGCAGGGACTCATGCATTCCAAACTCGGCGGAAAAATACGCCACCGGCCGCGGCCGCAGCACTCCCGCGTTGGCCGCGCCCCAGGTCCGGTCCGCCAGCAGATACTCCTGCTGCCGCCGGTAGACATAGTTGATGCGGCTATGCAGCACGAGTTCAGTTGCTCGCCGTTCGATCTCGCCCAGCGGCATCTCGCTGAGCAAAGCGATTGGGTTCTGATTGAGCTGGCGCCAGCGTGTCGGATTCAGATCGCGAAAAATGCTAATGCAGTCCGGATCCCAGCTCCACCAGACATTCCGGGCCAGAGCCCAAAGACGTTCCTGCGCAGGAGCGATAAACCGGTCGAGAGTGCGCGCCTCGCTTACCACGGGCGCAACCTGGTTCGCCGCATCCGCCAGCATGCTGATCTCGTTCTCTCGAAAGCTTCGCGGCTCCTTGGTTTGAACCACGAGGACACCCTGCAACACTCCACGGTCGATCAGTGGAACACCAAGGAAAGATAGGTATTCATCTTCCCCGGACTCTTTAAAATATTTAAAGCGGGGATGATTCCTTACATCCTCAACAGCCACCGGAAGCACGCGTTCCGCCACCAAGCCCGTCAGGCCTTCGTTGAGCGGCATGCGTAGTGTACCGATGCATTGCGGGTGCAGCCCAAGGGTGGCGGCGAGCACCAGATTCGATCTGTCCGGTTCCAGCAGATAAGCCGAGCAGACATCTGTCCTGAAACGAGTGGCGATCAATGCCACCACATTCAGCAGCGTATCGGCAGGCTTGCCGCCTTCCTCAGTCAAGCTGGTAATCTCTTCCAAAGTCAGCACGAGCCTCTCATCGGTTGCATCATAGGATTGGGTCATGGGTTGCGCTCACCTTTCAGTTCACTTCAGAAGTGCCTCGCCGACACTTGTGCAATGCCTCGATAAGAGTGCCTGGATACGCTCAGCTTAGCTGCTGGAACAACAATCCGCCTGAATCGTTGTGGTTTATTGGAGGAAGAATCCCGCTTTCACCGAACCGGGATGAATTTCACAATATCACCAATCCGTTTGCAGACAAAGACCAATTTCAACGGACCATCAGTCGCTCGCTGAAAGATTTGGGCCGGCAACTGATTGCGGCCCATGCGCGGCAGATTCGCGTTATCACCACCTGCGAACTGAAGGACGATAAGAATGACTCTGAAAAGTTGGCCTGCTCCATCTTTTGCGATTCTCGCCGGCTCGCTCTCATTCGCCATCGCAGCCCGGAATTGGCCGGACGCTCTCTACTTAGAGCCATTCCGTAAATTGGTAGCACCGACCTCCGGGTCGGCTGTTCTGTGGGTCTCCAGACCCACAGGCTATGTCTGGCGGCGTGGACGCCGCCAGTACAGCCGGTCTGGAGACCAGCGCTACATTCCTTTCTCAATTTACGGATAAGCTCTTATGGGACAGGCCCCACGAAGTCGGCTTTTCGACTGCTTTTCGGAATCTCTGGGCCCCGGTTGGATTACCGGCGACTCTTACTTACTCAGTTTATTGCCTTCTCAGATTCAAAATCCGGCGCTTGCGGAGTAGAAAGCTGCCTTTATACGAAAGTAATGAGCTTGAGGTCGCCCTTACCTATAAAACGAACCTAATGTAACGTCATGATCGTAATGTCAGAACAGAGAAATAGTACAAGCGATCCATAAGAATTCTTCGATAATACGCCTATTCGCGCGAGTCCTGATTGGTCAGGAGAAAAGAGATCCTATGCGTACTTTAGGCGGATCCAAAATCGGTAGAGCGCAGCATGTTGTGCGTCAATTGCATTTTGCTGCATTCATGATTGCCACCCTTCTTCTGTCGTCCTTGGCCCAGTTGCATGGTCAAGGCGCAAGTGCTTCGGTCTCCACGCCGGTCCCGGCCCGCATCCTGAATCGCGTGGATAACTCCGACCTAGCGTCCGTTCCAGGAAGCACGCATCCGGCAGTACGGTACGCCACCGACAACGGCCGGTTGGCGTCCGCGGAGCCTATGGGTGATCTGATCCTTGTGCTCAAGCGTTCGGATGCACAGCAAGCCGCGCTCGAGTCCTTCAATGCGCAACAGAACGATCCCAACTCGCCCGAGTATCATCACTGGCTTACGCCGACTGAGTTCGGCGCAAATTACGGAGTCGCTGAAAGCGATCTCGATGCCGTGAGCAACTGGCTTCAGAGTCAAGGATTCACCATCGAAGAGATTCCGCCTTCGCATACTTCGATTCGCTTCAGCGGCAACGCCGGGCAGGTGGAGCAGGCATTTCATACAGAAATGCACTCGGTTGAATACAAGGGCACAGGGCATGTCGCCAACACCAGTGATATTCAGATTCCAACGGCTCTGACGCCGGTGGTGGCTGGCGTCAAGGCTCTGCATAACTTCTTTCCCGCGGCGCTACATCACACTGCTGCATCGCTCAGCCGGAGTTCTCTGGGAGGAGGGTTGCCCGCGGGCCCGCAAAGCTTCGGCAGCCAGGCGGCGGGCGCGCATCCAAATTACGCTCCTGGCGACGGCTATCAGTTACTCGTTCCCTACGACATGGCGACGATCTACAACTACAAATCACTCTGGACCGCCGCAACGCCGATTAACGGAACGGGGCAGACCATCGCTCTGGCCGGAACCAGTAACATTGTGCTCAGTGACGTGGCCACCTTCCGCGCGGCCACAGGATTGCCCGCCAATGTCCCTAAGGTCATCGTCACCAACAGCGATCCCGGCACCACCAATCTGCTCGACGACCGTTTTGAGAACACGCTGGATGTAGAGTGGTCTGGCGCAGCAGCTCCCGGCGCGTCAATTGTGCTGGTCACCTCAAGCCAAACCAGCCAGACCACCGACGCCTTGTATGCCAGCGAGAGTTACATCATCAACAACAACATCGCCAAGATCATGAGCGTCAGCTATGGCGAATGTGAACTGGGCATGGGAACCGCAGGTAATCTGGAGTATCTGAATCTGTGGCAGCAGGCTTACACCCAGGGCATCGCCGTATTTGTCAGTTCGGGCGACTCAATGGCTGCGGTCTGCGACGATGGCAACTACAACCCCTCGGCGGATTATGCGTCGCAGTACGGCCTCACCGTCAGCGGCATGACGAGTACGCCCTATAACGTCTCCGTGGGCGGCACCGACTTCAACTCTACCAGCGCGAGTTGGAGCGGCACCAACAGCACCACGAATATGTCCAATGCCACTGGTTATATTCCAGAGGTTCCATGGAATCAAACCGTAACCAATCCAATCGTTCTAAGTAGCCTGAACCAGGAGTTCGGCGTGAATGACAGCGCCGAAGGCATGACGAATTATCTGTTGAAGAATTACGGCATCAACAGTGGGATCTACGATGAGCTGATTCCATCGGTGGGCGGCTCGGGCGGCGTGAGCAACTGCACCACGTCATCCAACGGCAATCCCTCAACCTGCGGCGGCGGCTATGCCAAACCCGCATGGCAGGCCGGTGTCACCGGGATTCTTACTACGGATAAGCGCACAGTTCCGGATATTTCGTTCTTCGCTTCTTCGGGATTTTTGGGTGTGGCTTATCTGATCTGCGATTCACAGCCGCCAGGTTATACGTCGCCGATACCATGCAGCTATCCCGCTAACGCGCTCGACATGGCCGTGGGTGGAACTTCGGTCTCCAGCCCGGTGATGGCCGGCGTAATGGCGCTGATCAACCAGAAGGCCGGTGGATCGCAGGGCAACCCCAATGCCGTGCTTTACGGATTGGCCGCCAAGCAGAACTACTCGAATTGCAGCGCGGAGTCGGTAACAAACTCGAGCGCATGCTACTTCAACGACATCAACACTGGCACCATCGCGGCACCGTGCTTTGTCGGCGATGTCAATTGCACTGCGCAAACCGCTGGCGACGTGCTTGGCATCCTTCCCGGTTATGCCGCCACAACAGGCTACGACAAGGCCACTGGCCTCGGTTCGCTCAACGTGGCCAATGTGGTGAACGGCTGGCCGGGAGTTACCTATGCACCCTCGTCAAGCTTGTCGCCCACCAGCCTCACCTTTGCTTCCACGGTGGTCGGTTCCTCACCGGCCGCGCAAACTGTCACACTTACCAACTCCGGAACCGCCTCGATGACCATCTCCGGCGTCAGCATCACCGGAAGCAATGCCTCGTCATTTTCTGAGACCAATAACTGCGGCACAACGCTGGCGGTGAACGCTTCTTGCACGGCGACAGTCACATTCAAACCTGCAGCGACCGGAGCACTCGCGGCCTCGGTCAGTTTCGCCGACAACGCCGCAAATTCTCCGCAGACTGTCTCGCTCAGCGGCACCGGAGCTGCTCCGGTCACGATTGCAGCCACCGTTTCACCAACCAGCCTCACCTTTCCATCGACGGCAATCGGCGCGGCATCGGCATCGCAGACTGTCACGCTCACCAATACTGGAACCGGGCCGCTGACTTTCACCAGCAGTCCCACAATCACCGGAACCTACGGCCCGCTCTTTCATGGAGCCAGCTCGTGCGGTGGCAACGCTACGCTGGCAGTCGGTGCCTCCTGCCTCACCACGTTCACCTTCGACCCAACTGCGGCAGGAACCTTCACAGCAACTCTCAGCTTTAACGACAACGCTCCCAATTCACCGCAGACACTGATTCTCACCGGCACCGGCGCGGGAATACCGGTAGTGAGTCTGTCACCCACCAGCCTCAGCTTTGCATCGACCTACATCGGCTCGACGTCCGCCGCGCAAGTCGTCACACTCAAGAACACCGGAACGGGCCCTCTGGCGATCTCCAGTGTTTCCTTTACTGGCACGAGCGCAGCAGTCTACGCACAGACCAACACCTGCGGCACGTCGCTGGCGGTCAGCGGCTCCTGCACGATTTCCGTTACCTTCAACCCAACCGCTGTTGGTGCGACTTCAGCTTCATTGAGCATCGCCGATAATGCCGCCACAACTGCGCAAACCGTCACGCTCACGGGAACAGGCGTAGGGGTACCGGCAGTCAGCCTCTCGCCTGCCAGCCTCAGCTTTGCCTCAACCAACGTCGGCTCCGCGTCCGCGGCACAGATCGTCACACTTAAGAACACCGGAACGGGCGCTCTAGCGATTTCGAGTGTGTCCTTTACCGGCACAAGCGCAGCAGCCTACGCACAGACCAACACCTGCGGCACGTCGCTGGCAGCCAGCGCCTCCTGCACAATTTCGGTTACCTTCAAACCAACCGCTGTAGGCGCGGCTCCGGCTTCACTGAGCATTGCCGATAACGCCGCAGGCTCCGCGCAAACTGTCGCGCTCACGGGAACAGGCGTAGGAGTGCCGATAGTCAGCTTCTCGCCTACCAGCCTCACATTTGCCTCGACCTACGTCGGCTCTACCTCCGCATCGCAGACCATCACGCTCAAGAACACGGGAACTGCAGCGCTGACAATCTCCAGTCTGTCCCTTACCGGCACGAGCGCGGCAGCCTACGCACAGACCAACACCTGCGGCACATCGCTGGCAACCAGCGTCTCCTGCACGATTTCGGTTACTTTTAAACCAGCCGCAGCGGGAACCCTCACCGCCTCGTTAAGCCTCGCCGACAATGCCACGGCATCTCCGCAGAGCGTCGCGCTCAGCGGCACCGGAGTCATACCGCTTCCCACCGTTACCCTCTCGACCACATCGCTGAGTTTCCCGGTCACCGTGATCAATGCCTCGGCTGGATACGCCTATAGTCCAGCTCAGACGATCACCCTAACCAATACAGGCGTGGCCGCACTGAACCTCATATCAATTGCGCTGGGTGGAACAAACCCAACCTCCTTCTCGCAAATGAACAATTGTCCCAGTTCCTTGGCTATCTCTGCCAGTTGCACAATCCTCGCTCGCTTCGCTCCAACAGCATCGGGCACTAGATCCGCAACGCTGGTCTTTACGGACAATGCGAGCCCAACCACACAAACCGTCTCGCTATCGGGAAGCGGTGTCAGCGCGGCAACGTTGACCCTCTCCACCTCCGCGCTGAGCTTTGGAACGGTCACATCGGGCACTACCAGCGCGGCGCAAACCATCACAGTAACCAACAGCAGCTCAACCACGCCGGTCAATCTGACGTCGATTGCGCTTAGCGGCACTGGCGCAGCGTCCTTCGTACAGGTGAGCAATTGCGGAACCACGCTGGCAGCCAGTTCCAGTTGCATCATCCTGGTCGAGTTCATGCCGACGGCCGCAAGCGCATCAACAGCTACTCTCACCGTCACAGCCAACAACCCCGACGCAACCGCGACAGTTGCGCTCAGCGGAACCGGCCACTAAGGAGAAAGCCGGACCGTCTACGTCAACTTCATAAGTTAATGGCCCTTTCCTGGCAACTCAAGATAATGGTCTTGGGTTACCGGGAAAGGGCTTGTTTTGCAGGTTGAAGGCGCCTCCGTCAGGGTGGATGCCCCATCTTTGAATCGATTTTGATTCAAAGATGGGAGACCACGATCCCGTACGGTGTCCAAACATCAAGCGGCCCGTAGGGTAGTTGGCCCCACGGCAGGTGGCGCAGGTGGTGGTCAGTGCAGCCAGCGTAGCTCGAAAGAACTTTTCGGCGGCACGGGCAGCACGATGAAGCCCTCGCGCCAGTGGCCCTCTTCGCGGCGCGGCGGATTGCCGACGATGTGAGCGCCAGCGGTGTTGCGTTCTTCCAGTGCAAGGCCGGGCAAGCCGCCGACGATCGCCTGCAACTGATCGTGATTCGGCGGGCGGTTGGTGGTGAAGGGAATCAGAGCTCGCAAAGCGCCATAGGTCTCGGCCAGGTCGCTGATCCGCGCACGCCGCTTCGAGGGCAGCGGTTTCAGCCCCAGCGACTTCCATGCCGTAAACGGGTAGCTCTCGACCAGCACGCGTTCCTGCGATGCCCCCGGCTGCTCGCGCGTGGCCAGTCTCTGCCATCCACGGCGGCAAAGCGCGTCATAAAGGTCAAGGCAGAACTCGGCGAAGGGTCGGTAGGTCGCCGGTTTGACAATGCCCGGCAGACCGGTCTTAGCGGCGGTGTTAAGTTGGCGTTCGCATACGCGCGAGTGCTTCAGGCCATTCGAGCGCGACTTCCAGGCCTGTGGCCCGTCAAGCATGAGCACCCGGATGTCGCGCACTCCACAGAGGTGATTGAGCCGCCCGGCGAGAATCTCGGCATCGACCGGACCTGCGTCGTTCCAGGGGATAATCTCGCAGTTGACGACGCCTGCCGCGTCTGGCCGACGTTGCGCACCATTCACCCGCTCCAGTACAACAACGCCCAGATCGGACCAGCGGCGGGTTGCGAGATCGACAGAGAGGACGGCCATCGTCTTAACCCTACTGCTGGGGCGCCGGAAAGGACAATGGGTAGACGTCAAATTGCCCAAGGGCGAGATGCAATTGAGAAGGTGGGCCGAAATGGGACAGGGGCAAGCGCACAAGCTTGTTTTGCAGGTGACTACCGGAATCCTGCTACCCTAAAGCAGAGCTAGTCCTTAGGCAACGCCGCTGGCTGAATGACCTTGCTTGCCGCCTTGGTCTTGCCCGGAAGAGGAGGTGCCTGCTTGGACCGTGCCACGGGTTTGGCGGCAGGTGAAACCAGCAGCGGCGCAGCCACCGCAGGACGCGCGACGGCGGGATGCTCCACCACAGGCCCGTTCAGCGTCTGGGGTGTCCGCATGGCTCCGGCGCTCGAAAACCCGCCCTGGGCGGAGATGCGTGGCTGGGTTGTGGTGGTCCTCGCCGGTTGGTTCGGCTGCACGCGCGAGTAGACGCCCCAACTGCCGCCGATGACCACAGCGACAATCGCCGCCGCAGCCGCGCTACGCATCCATGCCGCACTGGGCCGCAGTGCCGTGGGCCAAGCAAGAATCCGCGCCTTGCTCGAAACAGGCGCCGACAGCAGGCTTGCCTTTACTCGCTCTTCAAGCCCCTCGGGTGCGGAGAGACGCGCGATCAGCCGCAGCGTGTCTTCAAAGTCTCCTGTACCGGAAGCACCGGCAATCGAATTCTGTCCAATAGGATTCATAGCAAACTCCTTTTGTGGTCCAGCAGGCCGGCCATCAGGTTGCGCGCTCGAAAGAGCCGCGACCTCACGCTGGATTCCGTGATGCCAAGCACTGACGCGATCTCGACGCTGGTCAGCTCCTCAAAGGCCGAGAGCATCAGCACCTGGCGCTCTTTGACGGGCAGTTGTTCAACGCAGGACAGCACGTGCGCATGGTGCTGTGCGGCGGCGGCGCGATCCTCGGCGCTGAGCCCTTCGGCGGGCAGCACACGCGCCAGTTCGGCCACGTCGTCGGTTTCGGGTCGGGTCTTAGCGCGGCGCTTGCGGTCGAGCACCACGTTCCACACAATGCGGATCAGCCACACACGCTGATCGCGCACCTCATGGAGCGTGTCGCGATGGCGCAGTACGCGCAGAAAGGCCTCCTGCACCGCATCCTCAGCATCGGCGGCGTTGCGCATCACGGAGTAAGCAACCCGGTACAGCGTACCGGCGTACTGGCTCACCAGCCCCGCGATCGCTGCCTCTTCCTCGAGCTGGCGAGCCCGGCCGTCCACAGTGTTGTCTGTGATCTCCATCCAACCTGAGAATACTGCCTGGGCCGCGCTCATAATCCACCAGACGCACCAGATCCCGAAAATGCTCGGATTGGCCCGCTTGGCAACCTGCGCCAGCCCAAAAGAAAACTCGCGAAGCCAGAGGCCCCGCGAGTCTCATTCTTCGATTCGCGCGCCTTACTCCTTGGCGCCAAGCTTCTGCGCGGCGATCCCGCCAGCTGCACCGTCTTTGTCGGCGTCCTTCACCTTGGCCCACAGAGCCTTGGCCTGATCCTGCTTGCCGGTGTCGGCATAGAGATTTGCCAGGTCAAGCTGCGCCACGGCTGCTGGTACCGTCTCGGACGGCTTCGCAGCGAGCGCTGTATAAGCGTCGATTGCCTGTGCGTCGCGATCCGTCTGGTGATAGAGCCCAGCCAAGGCCAGCTTCGCCAGATTCGAGAGATTGCGGTCCCAAGCGCCGGCCGCAGCCTTCAACTCCGTCTCGGCGGGGCCGTTCTGCCCTAGCTCCTCGTAGGTAACTCCGGCAAAATAGTGGGCCTTGGCGCCTGCGGAAAGCCATCCATACTGCTGGGCCACGGCCGCAAACTGCTGATTCGCAGCCTTCGCTCGCTCGCCGGCCGTCGCGTAGCTTCCGTTGGTGGCCGGGGCGCCCGGCTGAGTCAGTGGCGCATTGTAGACATCCAGGGCCGCGTCCAAGGCGGAGTCAGCGGCTGTTGAGCGTTGATTCCAAACCACCAGCGATCCTACACACGCCACAAGAACCACAACTCCAACAATCACCCAGCGCAGAACGCTGGAACGATGGCCACTCACCCAACTCATGCTGTTGGCGGTGGCGATGGCAAATTTGTCTTTTTTAAGGGCTTGACGGGTTTTTGTGTCCACGAGTTTCTTGACCTTCTTTTCTAGACTTGCAGGCAGCTTCGAACCAGTAACGGCATCTCAACTGCAACCCCATTAGTCTATCAGCGCGCTAACCGGAGCGTCCAACCGGGCAAAAAACGGCCCCAGCCTCACCGAGGCCGGGGCTCATCAAGAAACTGAATGGTTCCTGTTGTCTACACGCCGCTGAAGGCGGAGAAGCCGCCATCGACTGGAATCACAATGCCGGTCACGAACTCCGAAGCCGGTGAAAGCAGCCACAGCACGCACCCAAACAAGTCCTTAGATTCGCCAAGACGGCCCATCGGCGTGTGTCCGACGATCGTCTTGCCGCGCGGGGTCCACTCTCCGGTTTCCTTGTCGGTCAACAGAAAGCGATTTTGGTTGGTGAGGAAGAAGCCGGGCGCGACGGCGTTCACGCGGATCTTCGGCGTGTACTCCTGCGCCATGTGCACGGCCAGCCATTGCGTAAAGTTGCTCACCGCCGCCTTTGCGGCCGAGTAGGCGGCAATACGGGTCAACGGCCGGAAGGCATTCATGGACGAAATATTCAAAATCGTGCCATATCCCTGCTCCGCCATGATCTTTCCAAAGGCCTGAGAGGGCAGGATCGTGCCCATGATATTCAGTTCAAAGACCCAGCGAATGGCATCCGCAGGCAGATCGAAGAAACTCAAATCAGGGCTGGTTGTGGCCGTCGGCTTGTTGCCGCCCGCGCCGTTGATCAGGCAATCCAGCTTGCCCAGGTGGCCGACTACCTCTTTGGCTGTTTCGCCGATGCTCTCGCGATTCAGCACATCGCATTTGAAAACGGAAACATTCTTCCCAAGCTCTCCCATGCTCTCGACCAAGGCTTTGCCAGCATCGACATTCACATCAAGAATGGCGACGGTCGCTCCGCATCCGGCCAGTGCGCAGGCAATTTCACCCCCCAGGATTCCGGCGCCACCTGTGATGGCCACCGTCCTCCCGGTGAAGTCATACATTTTCGTTATTGTTGCAAGATCGAATATCTCACTGCTCATGATTTCTCCCATTCCGGTGATAACTCGGTGACTGGTTTTCGCTACCGCTGAATGCGCGCCGATCCGCCCTTGGCAAAGGCTCGCACCTGATCCAGGGTCGCCATCGTTGTATCGCCGGGGAAGGTGGTCAGCAGCGCGCCATGCGCCCAACCAAGCTTGATGGCTTCGTCGGGTGTTTCGCCGTTGAGCAGGCCATAGATGAAGCCAGCCGCAAAGCCGTCTCCGCCACCAACGCGATCAATTACATCCAGCTCAGCCGTGGGCGCAATGTGCGTCTTGCCGTCCACCCAGGCAACCGCGCTCCAGCTATGATGATTGGTCGAGTGAACCTCGCGCAGGGTGGTGGCTACGACCTTCACCTTGGGATGTTTCTTGGTCACCTGGTCGATCATGCCGAAGAAGACACTGGGGTCCAGCTTCGATTTGGCCGAGACCTCAGGTCCGGGAATGCCCAGCCCTTTCTGCAGATCCTCTTCGTTGCCCACCAGGACGTCAACATTCTCGACGATCTTGGCGATGGTCTCGACGGCCTTCTCGGCGCCGCCGTGGATATTCCACAGCTTCTCGCGGAAGTTCAGATCGAAGGAAGTGATCGCGCCGGCTGCCTTGGCTTCTTTCATCATCTCGGCGGCCAGCGGAGCCGTGGTTGGCGAGAGCGCCGCGAAGATGCCGCCTGAGTGTACCCAGCGAACTCCGCCGGCAAAGATTGCCTTCCAGTCGAAGTCGCCCGGCTTCAGTTGCGCAGCAGCTTCATTGCATCGGTTGTAGAAGACCACTGGAGCGCGCAGCCCATGGCCCTGATCGCTGTAAACCGTGGCCATGTTAGGGCCGTTCACGCCATTGTGCTTGAAGTGCTTGTAGAAAGGCTTGACGCCCATGGCGCGAACGCGCTCGGCAATCAGATCACCGATGGGATAATCGGCCATGGCGCTGGCGATTGCCGTCTTCATTCCAAAGCAATCGGAAAGGTTGGCCGCTACGTTAAACTCGCCGCCGCTGACGTGAATCTTGCACTCAGTCGCTTTGCGAAAGGGGATAATCCCCGGATCGAGCCGATTCACCAGCGCTCCCAACGACAAAAAATCCAACTCCGCATCTTTGCGGATATTCAATCCAGAACTCATTGATCCTTCACTCCTTTTTCTTATTGATTCTCAACAAAAACACGGCACTTCGTAAAGTCAGAACCTGCTGCGGTGCGCCCACAGCCCCAATCCGGGATTGGCGACATAGAAGATCTCTTCGCCTTCGACCTGGTTGTATCCATGGGCGAGCTTTTTCAGATCATAGCGTGCGAGCATGGCATTCAGATCACCATAATTGAAGCCGACGCCCTCCACCTCTTCTTTGCTAAGCAGGCCGGGGCACCAGGTGATCTTGAATCGCCCTTCCGAAGAGCCGTGAATCAGGTGGGCGGCTGCGCTCAGATCGTTGCCAAGCTCGGCATCGCCGGCGACAGCCTTCAGCGTTGCGGGCGTGCCATTGTAGCCATATTTGCGAATGAGCTTGTCGATCGTCTTGTCTTCGCCGAACTCTTTCACACCCGGCCCCAGAATAATTAGCTCCGCTCCGTCGGCCAGCGCCATGCGCGTGCGATAGATGGCCTTGTTGCCCAGCCATGTGCTGTGAAACTCCTCTGGATCGAGATAGACGACGGCCTTCTGGATCGGCTTGTCGAGCATCTGGAAGTTCACTTTGAGGCTTAGCTCGGCTGCTTTGTTAAAGCACTCCACGTCGTCGCCGATGAAGAGGCCTCGCACCGCAAGCCCGCCCCCGGCACGGCTGCTGACGACGGTCAGCACATAGACTATGGGCAGATCCCGCATAAAGTGATCGGAGGCATAGTTGAGCACGTTGCGCACCGGGTTTTGCGCCCGGCCCATGATCCGCTCCATGCCATAGACCGCGCCCAGGTAGTGGCTGCGATTGATTCCTTCGCGGCCGCCTGTGCCAACGAGAATGTTTTTGTTGTAATTGGCCATGCCGATCACTTCGTGGGGTACAACCTGTCCGATGGAGAGGATGAGGTCGTAGCCGCCCTGCGCGATGAGTTTGTTAACCTGCGCCGGCCATGCATAACTCAGCTTGCCTTCCGACTGCTCGTTGATAAACTCCGCCGGAACCTCGCCGAGCGTTTGGATATCGGTTCTCCAGTTATGAACGCGGAATAAGTCCTGCGGCATATCGCCGAACATGTGCGTAATCTGATCGGGCCGCATGGCTGTATGTGTGCCGAGCGCGGGAAGTACAGCTTTGAGCTTGTCGCCATAGTACTGCCACGCGTTGTGCGTCAATTCGCCTGCGCGTGAGTGGCCGCGAGTTTGATCGGGAGGAACGGCGAGCACATTGTTGCGAGGCCCGAGTTTGGCAAGACCCTCCGCCAACAGGTCTTTCAATTGCTGCGGTGTCAGGTCGGTATCTACGGTTCCAATTGCACAGAAAAGACTCATACGGTTAACTCCGCTTTTTTCAGTCCGGGGGCGAGCAGGACATTGATGAGCAGCGAGATGAGATAGACGCTGGCTGCGGTGATGAAGAGGATCGAATAGCTGCCGGTAATTTGCAGCAGATGGCCGACTAACTTCGCAAAGAGGAAGCCGCCGACGGCTCCAGCCATGGTGCCGATTCCGGTAACCGAGCCAACCGCGCTGCGCGGGAACATGTCCGATGCTGTGGTGAAGAGATTGGCCGACCAGCCCTGATGCGCTGCTGCTGCAAGGCTAAGTAATCCGATCGCTGCCCATTTTCCGAAGTTGTCTCCCTGAAGGTTGTTGATCAGAAAGACGGGAACTACGAGACTGGCGCAAAGAAGCATCGCCCCTAGCCGTGCGCGCTGCGCCGAAAACCCCATGCGAATCAAGGTCTCAGGCAGGTATCCTCCGTAGATGCTGCCGATAGCTGAGGCGTTGTACACAATTAAAATGGGCAATCCTAAACCCACAAGGCTCAGATGAAATTTATCGCTGAAGTAACCCGGCAGCCAGTAAAGATAGAACCACCAGATGGGATCGGTGAGGAACTTGGGAATGGCATACGCCCAGGTCTGCCGGAAACCAAACAATTTGGCCCACGACGTGGATGGCCCCGGCTTGTCCGGCGGGTCCTGGTTGATGTAGGCAAGCTCGGTGGCGGCGAGTCTTGGATGCTCCGCGGGTTTGTGATAATTGAGGAACCACACCAAAATCCACACCGCCGAGAAAAAGCCGGTGATAAGAAAGGCGGAGTGCCAGCCAAAGTTATGAACTGCCAGTGGCACAAGAAGCGTGGCCAGGATGACGCCGATATTTGCGCCGCAATTGAAGATGCCGAACGAGAACGAGCGCTCTTTCTGCGGGAACCACTCGGCGTTGGTCTTGTTGGCGGCGGGGAAGTTGCCAGATTCACCTACACCCAGGAAGGAGCGGGCGATGCCGAGTTGCAGCACCGAGTTGACCAGCGCATGGCTCATTGCCGAGAGACTCCAGAGAGCCATGATGACCATATAGCCGATGCGTGTGCCGATCTTATCGACTAAACGCCCGGCGCCGAGCTGGCCCAGCGCGTAGAAGAGAGTGAAGAAGGCCACAACGGTTCCATAGCTCTCTTCGGTCAGGCCGATGCCACCCTGAGCATGAGTGAACATGAGAGTGGGCTTGAGAAGAGCCAAAACCTGGCGGTCCATGTAGTTGATCGTTGTCGCGGCGAAGAGCATGGCGCAGATGGTCCAGCGCACATGCCCAATTCGCGCTCCTGTTGGGGTCTCTACTTCTATTTGTAAATCGGTTGATGCATTGCCGGTCATATCTTCTCCCTACAGCCGATACGCTTTCTTTGCCAGTCCGTAGGCAAGGTCGTGCGCTACCTCGAAGGCTTCGTCCTCGGGCAGACGGTGCTCGCTAACCAACTTCGCAAGATAGGCGCAGTCAACGCGGCGCGCCACATCATGCCGCGCAGGAATCGACAGAAAGGCCCGCGTGTCGTCGTTGAATCCCACTGTGTTGTAGAAGCCTGCCGTCTCGGTCATGGACTCTCTGAAGCGCATCATTCCTTCGGGGCTGTCGTGGAACCACCATGCCGGTCCTAGCCGCAAACAAGGATAGTGCCCGGCAAGCGGCGCTAACTCGCGGCTGTAAGTCGACTCGTCCATGGTGAAGAGAATGATTGTCAGGTTCTTCTCGTTGCCAAACCGGTCGAGCATGGGGCGAAGTGCATCCACAAAATTCGTCGGCCTGGGAATGTCCGCGCCCACATCGCGTCCGTAGCGCTCATAGAGTTTGCGGTTGTGGTTGCGCGTGCTGCCGGGATGAATCTGCATCACCATGCCATCATCCAGGCTCATCTGCGCCATCTCGGTCAACATCTGTGCGCGGAAAAGCTCCTGCTGCTCCAGGCTGGCTTCATCGGCGAGCACGCGGCGAAACAGATCAGCAGCCTCAGCCAAAGGCAGGTCGGCTGTTTGCGCAGTAGGATGCCCGTGGTCGGTCGATGTGCAACCAAGTGCGCGGAAGCGGTCGCGAGAGGCGCGCAGCGCGGCCAGGTAGCCGCTCCAGATCGCAGTATCCTCTTTGGTCTGCTCGCCGAGCTTTGCGATGTTCTCTCGGAATCCGGCAAACTGCGGATCGACCACCGGGTCGGGCCGGAATGCGGGGAGAATTCTCGCCTTCCAGCCTGAATCGCGAATAGCTTGATGATCGGCCAGCGAATCCAGCGGTGAGTCGGTAGTCGCCAGAACCTCGATGTTGAAGCGCTCAAAGAGAGCGCGCGGCAGGAACTCTGGTGTCTTGAGCTTCTCCGAGATTACGTCGAAGTATTGATCGGCTGTGCTTTCAGAGAAGCGCTCCTGAAACCCAAACACCTCTTGAAAGACAAAGTCCATCCACATGCGCGACGGTGTTCCGCGAAACAGATAGTAACTCTTCGCAAAGATGTTCCAGACCTTGCGCGGGTCCTTCACGACAGGCTGCCCGATCTCAAGATCCTCAAGAGATACGCCCTGGCTGTAGAGCATCCGGAAGACATAGTGATCGGGTTGTACCAAGAGCGTCGCAGGGTCGGGAAAGGGTTCGTTCGTGCGAAACCACGCAGCCTGCGTATGGCCGTGCGGGCTGAGGATGGGCAGCGGCTTCATATGCGCATACAGCGCTTTGGCAATCCTTCGTGCACCGGGCTCGGCGGGAAACAGGCGATCTTCGTGAATCAGCATGATATGACTTCTTACCCTTTCATGGAGAGGCACTTATATCCGA
The DNA here is from genome assembly GCA_964452615.1 of uncultured Occallatibacter sp. GTDB lineage: Bacteria > Acidobacteriota > Terriglobia > Terriglobales > Acidobacteriaceae > Telmatobacter. The sequence goes on along the minus strand of CAYVMS010000012.1, from coordinate 10,148 downwards.
ATGTAATCGACATCCGAATATTGGCGCTTCCGAACAGAACTTATCAGAAAGCACTGTTAGGTTTAAGAGCGGCTTGCGACTCCCATCCCTACCAGAACACCGCGCATATAAGCGAAACTCTCTATGACTCCCGGCATGGGGTCATCGGCGTGTATCTCATATTCAAGATCGACAAACCCTTTGTAGTTAGTAGCGATGAGGGCTTCGAAAATCTCTTTCACCGGCATAAGACCCTCTCCCACGGCGACCTGGCTCGCCTTGACCTTGAGATCTGCCAGATCTTTCATGTGCATATTGAAGAGCCGCGGGCCAACCTCACGAATCGCCTGAGCCACGTTCGTGCCCGCTCGCACCGTATGCCCAACATCGATGCAGCATCCGATCCGCGAATCGAGGCCCTGAATCGACTTCAGCACATCCAGTGGCGAAGGCCATAGCTTATCCTCAGGCCCATGATTGTGAATAGCGACTTTAATGTCATATTCCTTAACGAATTTTTCGATCTTGGGCAGCATTTCAGGCGTTGGATCGCCGGCGACAATCACCGAAATCCCCGCGCGCTTGCAATACTCGAACTTGCTGCGAATGTCGGCATCGTCGCCCTTCGCAAAATAGATAGCTCCGGCTGCGTGGAGCTTGATGCCCGCCGCCGCGTAATCCTCGAGCGCCTTCGCTTCTTCCTGCGGATCGGCGGGAAGATGGTCCTTTACATCCTTTACGTTGAGCGCTGTAAGGTTGAGCTGTTTCATATCGCCGATCAACTGCGCGCGGGTGAAGTTGCGCAAGGAGTAACTGGCCAGTCCCAACTGAATGGGCGACGGCTGTCCGGCTGCTGGCGCTGCAAGGGCAAATGAACGGCTGGCGCCCGATGCGGCGCATGCGGCGGCAATCAGAGCGCCGGATTGAACGAAGCTGCGTCTTGAGTAAGTCTCTTTCATAAGTGCAAGTCCCTCGTTACTCCGAAAATGGCCGCCTTATCGGCTAACTCTAGAAGTGTTAAAGATGGGGCGCCCATCCCTTTTCGTATTCGCGCCACCACATTTCCATCGCTTGTTCGTTGTGCTTGATATGGCCATCAGCCGGATCGATTTCGAGTTCGCGATTCACTTCCCAAGCGATGTTTGATAGTTGCAGCATGGTGACAGAGATATTCCCGACAGAGACAGGAGTATTGAGCTTGTCTCCCTTTTTGATTGCCGCTATAAAGTTAGCAAAGTGCCTGTCGGTCATGGAGTCGGCGCCGGTAAGGTCGGCCGATGCGGCTGCCTTGCCCGTCACGAGAGCATCTATCTTGTTGCCCTTGATGTCGTAGACTTCATAACCGCCCCGATCGACAACCACCGTCCCCGTGGTTCCCATGATCGCCGAGCCGCGGTCGCGGTTATAGTACTTCATTCCCTGGCAACTCTTGTCTTCCCACGTGATCATCTTGTCGTCGTATTCGAAACTGGTGACCAGGGTGTCGTAAAACTCCCAATCATCCTTGAACTGGTACCTTCCGCCGGACGATGTTACACGCTTTGGATAATCGACTCCGAGCGCCCAGCGGCAGACATCGACCTCATGGGTACCATTGTTGAGCGCTTCGCCTGTGCCGTAGATTCGAAACCAATGCCAGTTATAAGGATGGATGTTATCTCTATATGGCTGTCGCAGCGCCGGTCCCTGCCAAAGATCCCAATCGAGTTGCGGCGGAACGGGCGCTACCTTGCCGGTGCCGATAGACTTTCTAACATTGCTGTACCAGCATTTGGCGAAGTAAGGGCGGCCGATCAGGCCATTGTGGATCTTGTCGACAATCTCGATCGTGTGCGGCGAGGAACGCTGCTGGGTGCCCATCTGCACCTGTTTCTTGTACTTCTTTTGCGCCTCGACCAGCATCGCTCCTTCGGCGGGATTATGGCTGCACGGCTTCTCTACATAGACGTGTTTATCAGCCTGCAAGGCCGCGATTGCCATGGGCGTATGCCAGTGATCCGGAGTAGCAATGGTGATGGCGTCAACATCTTTGCTCTGGAGGATGTTGCGAAAGTCTCTCTCGACGGCGGGCGCATACCCCAACTCGCGCTCTGTGTCGCCGGCAAACTTCTTCAGGATGTCGGCGTCCACATCGCAAACATGCGAAATGCGGGCTGCATCCTTGTTTGCCCTGAGCGAGGAGAGGTGGGCGTAGGCGCGTCCATTCAGGCCGATCACAGCGAAGTTGAGCCGGTCGTTGGAACCGAGGATCTGTCCATAGCTCTTCGCGGTCGCTCCGATTGCCAATCCCGCCGCCCCTACCGCGAGCGTGTCGAGGAATTCACGTCGAGTCAACATTTGTTCACTCCAGCTCAAGAGTCACGGCTCATGCAGACATTGCGGCTCGGGTTGCAAGGCGTTCTTCCGCACGGCTTGGAAGCCCATGAATCATCTGGGGGCGTGCAGATTCACAGCAGTCAATGGGGCTTGCGGGATAATTATACATGGCTGCAGGCACCTCGCGCACGGCGGCTCCAGCGAGGTCGGAGCCCGTCGCAACGATTCAAGAACACGCACACAACAGCTCCGCGCAGCGTTGCTCCTGCGTTTAACGCTTCGGGGCGACGCTTTCCGTGCGCAGGGCGCGGATGCGTTCGATGGCGCTGCCCACAATGGGGCGGCCTGTCTCTTTTTCCATGCCTTTGTCGATCAGCGTGTCTACGAATTCTTCCACGGGAATGTTGCGATCCTGCGCCGCGCGGATCACCGCCTCCGGCACCGTAACGGAAATGATCATGATAAGTTGCTTCCCCCGGTTTGTTCATCGGCGGGACGAAGAACGAATCGAGTGAGAACTGTGAAAAAACATGCGGGAAATGACTGAGAGTTCACAGCATTCGGCGCAACAAGGTGGGTAATTTGAGTCACTTGCAAAATTTAGTCGTGCCTGACACATTCTGCAACCTGAAGATAATTCTGCAAGTGGCTCAATAGAGGAGAATGCGCGGTTCAGAGCCGCACGCTGCTGTGTGTTTAAAGTCAAACTCAGGTGCTGGAACGCCTGATAAACTTCCGTGATGCACCAGATGGAGACGAATTACGCAATGAAGATGATAGCTCTGATGATGATGTTGCCTGCCATCGCTGCGGCCACGAGCGCCCAAGCGCAAACCAAACCTCCGGCCCCTGCCGCCAAGACTCATGCGGCTGCAACGGCGTCAAAAGCAGAGATCAAACTGCCCGCCGGAGTGCCAGCGGCCAAGGGCCCGTTGAAAACCGCCTTCTCGCTTCGCTACCAGGATATTGTGGTCGGCACGGGTGCAGTGGCCGAGCCCAACAAGATTTACAAGGTGCAATACACAGGCTGGCTTGGAGCCAATGGGCGCGCAGACGACGGGCGCAAGTTCGACTCATCCTATGACCGGCGGCAGCCTCTCAAGGATTCAGACGGGAAGCCGGTGCTCGATGCCGATGGCCAGCCCAAGCTGGGCGATGCGCCCCCATTCAGCTTTCCGCAGGGTTTTGGCCGTGTGATTCCAGGCTGGGACCAGGGCTTTGGAGGCATGAAGATCGGCGGCAAGCGCCGCCTGTTTATTCCATGGCAGTTAGCCTATGGCGCAAAAGGCCATCCTGGACCCGACGCCGCCCATCCTGGCATTCCGGAGAAGGCAGACCTGATCTTTGATGTCGAACTGGTGGATGTGGCCGACGCCTCCGCGCAACCCTATCGTTGATCGATTTCCGGCATATCTATTGACAACAGGTGCTACCCGTACACGCGCATATCGCATGTACGGGAGCGCCTGATACACTTCTGTGAAGAAATATCCGGAGTTTGATAACACTATGAAAAACGCTGTTTTGATCCTGTTCTTGGCGGCCAGCACTGCGGCTGCGACCGCCCAAACTGCCGCAAAGCCGGCGAACACTCCTGCAAAACCGGCCGTTGCCGCCAAATCCGCCGCAAAGCCCGCCGCGGCAAGCGCCAAAGCAGCAGTGCCAGCTGAAAAACTGCCCGCCGGCATGACTGCGCTTACGGGACCGACGACGACCCTTTACACAGTTGCCCTGCGCTACCAGGATGAAAAGGTCGGCGACGGCGCCACAGCCGAGCCCGGCAAGATGCTCAAGTACGGCTTCACGCTGTGGACTGCGGGGGAAAATGGGGTGCGGCTTGACTCTACCGACGACCACCGCATGCCTGCTCTCGACAAGGACAAGAAGCCCATCATGGATGCCGACGGCAAACCGAAGCTTGGAGATCCGCAGCCTGCCATGCTGATTAGAGGTCAGGGCCGTCCCTTCCCAGGTTGGGACCAGGGATTTGAGGGTATGAAGGCCGGTGGGAAGCGCCGCGTCTTTATTCCATGGCAATTGGGACTGGGCGACCGCGAGATTCCCGCACGCGACGAAAAGCATCCGGCGATTGCAGCCAAGTCCGATCTGATCCTGGATATCGACCTGAAGGAAGTGACGGACGCTCCAGCGCAGCCTCAACGGCCATCGATGGGGATGCACCCACCGGTGGGAGCTAATCCGGCTCCCGGCGCGCCGGGAACACCGGCTGCTCCGGCAAAGCCAGCTCCTGCGGCTGCGGCACCAACACCGGCAGCACCAGCGGCTGCTCCGGCCGCGGCCCCGGCAGCGCCCGCCGCTCCGGCTCAACCGCAATCGAAGTAACCGCCAAGAACAACTTCAGGCCACGCCGGCAGGTAACTCCGGCGTGGCCTGAATTAATTGACGGGTATAGGCCTCTTGCGGATTGGCGCACAAGGCCACAGCCTCGCCGGTCTCCACCAGCCGGCCGCGCTCCATCACCGCAATCCGCGTCGATAGATAACGCACCAGCGGCATGGAGTGAGAGATAAATAGATAGGTCAGGCCCTGCTCGCGCTGCAGTTGCCGCAGCAGATTCACAATCTGCGCTCCCACACTCACATCGAGGGCCGAGACCGGCTCATCCAGAATCAGCAGCTTTGGCCGCAGCGCAAGAGCGCGAGCAATATTGATGCGTTGCCTCTGCCCGCCGGAAAACTCGTGCGGAAAGCGCTTTAGCGCCGACTCGTCGAGGCCAACTTCGGAAAGCAGTTCACCTGCTTTGGCGCGCAGGGAGGCAGGGTCTGTTCTGATCCCGGTTCCCTTCCTGTGGATCACCAGAGGCTCGGTTACGATCTCAAGCACCCTCATGCGCGGATTAAGAGCGGCATACGGATCCTGGAAGACAGGCTGCATCTGACGCCGAAGGCCGTGCAGTTCGGCGCGCGAGGCACGAGCAACGTCTGTGCCATCCACGCGGATGCTGCCTCGAGTGGGCTTGATCAGACCAAGAATCATTCGCGCTACGGTCGTCTTGCCCGAGCCCGACTCGCCCACGAGCCCCACCGTTTCGCCGGACTCAATCGAGAGTGAGACGTCTTCGACGACGGTACGCTGTTCCGTCCGCAGTCCTACCTGACGGGGATAGCTCTTCCAAACCGCGTCTACCTCAACCAGCGCCATGGATCGATATTAAACGCGTCTCGCTCCCAATGCGCTCAATCCAGCTTGGGATGGAGGTTGTGGAAGCCGATGGCCTGCTGATAGACCCAGACAAGGCTGCCCAGCTTAAGACATACCAGAAGGCATGAGGGAGCGCATCTTGCCTCGGCCAGTTTTAACTCAATTGCGCACAATAAAGCCGCGCGCAGCCGTCCTTCCTACGGCTACGCGCGGCATCTCGCGGATCGCCAGATCGTCTAATGCTTGACGAGCTTGGACAGCCGCGGATCCTGCCAGAGCGGTGCAAAGTCCGGATCGGAGTAGACCTTGGCCAGATCGACGTAGCGTCCCTCTTTGGCCCTGCCCAGATAATCCAGCGCTCCATCGAGATTGCCCCGCTTGATATACGACTTGGCAATCATGTAGAGAACCTGGGCATGCTGCTGAGGCGTCATGACCTGGGCGATGGATCCCTCATCGTTATTGCTCAGGATGTCGCCGTCAAGCTCGATTGCGCGGGCGTATTCGGTCATGGCTCGATCGACCTCCTTCAGTCCCATCCAGGCCTCAGCCAGGTTCAGGTGTGTCGAAGCAACTGACTCGTCCTGCGCCAGCGCCTGCTTGAAGTAATTGACGGCGGGCCTATACCTCTTGTCCAAAAGCGCTACCGCGCCCAGGTTGTTGATCGCGGAAACCATATGAGGATCGAGCTTGGCGGCCTGCGCGAACTGCTTGCGCGCCTGTCCTCTCTCATCCAACTTGAGCTCTGTGATACCCAGCTTGTTATAGAGCAGGGCATTCTGGCGCGAAAGGCGAATGGCCGCCGTGTAGTAGACAGACGCCTTTAGATAGTCCTTGTGAAGGCGCGCCAGATCGCCGTTCTCTTCTGCCACTCTGGCAGCTTCAAGTTTGTCGGTCTTGGCCGCATCCGGGATGGATTCTGTCCTTCCGTATGGGGCCGTCATCATCACCAGACTCATTGCTACGAGCATCATCACCAGTCTTTTCATGGTCCACCTCTCCTGCGTTCGTGTCATTTTCGATGGAGGCGACGGTTCAATCTGCCGGCTCCAGCGATCTGTTCCCTGCATCTCCTCCAGTAAAGATCCGCTTTGGGCAGCCCGCAACGCTATACCTGCTAACTGCAGGCTCAGTGGAGGTTAAATCTTCAGGTATATCTTTGTAACTATCGGTGCTGCAATTACTTGCTGATTGTTGATCAAACTAAGAGAAACGGCACACGAGCCGCAGGCCGGGGGGTTACACGCCGCTACACCTTGATTTCCGGCGCTGCCTACACCGTTAACCACTAGCCAAACGATCAAAGACCGCTAGCATTACAATCAGTCCGGGGACGATAGAGATGGCGATTGGCAGCCCAGAGTCGGTCGATCTAGAGGCGCAGCGGGCCGAGTTGGACGCTGTGCTTCACTCCGAGCAGTTTATGCGCGCCCCCACGCTCGCCAATCTGCTCTCCTTTTTATGTGAGAAGCTCTTTGCCGGAGAGGCTTATCAGATCAAGGAGTACTCGGTCGGCGTGGAAGTCTTCCATCGCGGATCGTCCTTCGATCAAGACTCGGACTCGATCGTGCGGGTTGAGGCGAACCGCCTGCGCAAGCGCTTGGCCGCATACTATGCCGGCGAAGGCGCATCGCACCGGCTCCAAATCACCATTCCCTTAGGACAGTACGTTCCAGAGTTCAAATTGGTTGCTCCGAAGCCGTGCGATGAGCAGCCAGCTCTCGCCAATCTTCAAGTGTCGAGTCAGTCTGGAAGCGACGGCATCGCGACCCGCCAGGCAGGAGGATGGTTCCGTCGGCCTCTTCACCGTATCTGGCTGCTTGTCGGCATCGTCGCGTTCTTGCTTTTGACGATCTGGTGGGGTCTCCAGGCATTTCGGCAGATGAAGCAGCAAGCTCCGCCGACAAATGAATCAGCTCAATCCCTTGTCCCGCCCGCGGAGTCGCAGCTTGGCCCGCCTATAGGCGAGGAGGTTCGCATCCTGGCCGGCGCGGGACGCAGCTTTGTCGATCACGCCGGAAAGTTGTGGAATGCCGATGCCTGGTTCAGTGGCGGCACGGCCGTGAAAAGCACGGTACAGAGTATCAGACGCACGCAGAATCCCGATTTTTACCGCACCAGTCGGCAGGGACAGTTCAGTTACAGCATTCCTTTGAAGAAGGGCATCTACGAGCTGCGGTTGCACTTTGCCGAGACGGTCTTTGACCCTGAGTCCGCGGGAGCGGGCGGCGAAGGCAGCCGCCTTATGACGGTGCGCGCCAACGGCAAGACGCTCATCGACCGCTTTGATGTCGTGGCCGATGCGGGGGGCAGCCGCACCGCCGATGTGAAAGTTTTTACCGGCATTCAACCGGCGAAGGACGGCTCACTGCATCTCGACTTCATCGGCGAAGAAGGCAAGCAGGCTACTCTCTCGGCCATCGAGATTCTGCCCGGATTTCAAGCACACATCCGACCTATACGCCTGCTGGCACGCCAGACACCTTATTACTCCAACGACAGCCATTGGTGGAGCCCGGATAACTACTTTCAGGGCGGCCAGTTAGCCACTTATGTAACTCCGGTAAGAGGCACGGACGATCCTGAACTCTACGAGACCGAGCGCTGGGGCAACTTCTCCTATGCGATTCCAGTTGCTCCTGGTAAATACTCTCTCACGCTGCACTTCGCGGTACGTCAAGGGGACTGGGACCAGTCCTCCTCACCATCCGGCGAAAGCAGAGCTGCGGTCGCCCATATCTTCGATGTCTATTGCAATGGGAATGTGCTGCTTAAAAACTTCAATCTTCCCCAGGAGGCGCGCGACTCCGATGTGGTGATTCGCAAGGCAACGGGCCTCACGCCGAATGCGCAGGGCAAGTTGCTGCTGAGTTTCGTTCCGGTTGAGGGCTATGCAACCGTGACCGGAATCGAAGTTCTACCGCAATAACTCTCACACAAAATGAGCTCTATTTTTCAATAAGGCTGCTCACGGCTGGTTAAGGATCAGCGCAATGCGGCCGGCGATAAGTTCGCTAACTGACGCGCCGGGCTCGCTTTCGATCAGCTCTACGGGAAAGGCAATGTTGTTAGGCCTCAGAACGAGCCGATTTGACAGAAAGTCTGCATGCCGCAGAGTCAGGTGCGCCCCCTGCCGCACGGCGTAGATGTTGGGCTGGCCGCACCGGTAGGGCATCAGCAAGTTGTAGTGCCGGTCCAGCAGCGCAATGGATTCAGGCAACACCAAAGGCTCCATCGGCAATGCGTCTGTCCGAGAGATGCGCACGGCCACGAAACGCTGCCACGCTCGGCGCGTCTTCGTCACCCTGCTCCGGATCGACTCTAGCAGCCCAGCAGGCAAGTGGAGCATAAACTGCACGGCCGGTGGCCGGATAAATGGCTCGAACAGTGCTGCCGCATGAGAAACAACCGGAACCGAAGATCCTTCCTCGTCGACTGGCGATCCTCTATCCAACTGGGCAACGGGCAGCAGGTCGCTGGCGGCAAGGTGCTGCGCGGCCAGTATCCGATCCAGCGCCTCGAGCGAAAGCTGCCGCCTGCTGTGCAGAAAATTCGACAGATGCGGCTGACCAAAGCCGGTCTGGCGCGCCAGCAAAGAGACGCTGAGAGTACCGCGCTGTATCCTGCGCAGTAGCTCCAGGCGGAGTCGTTCGTGCATTTGAGTAAAGTTCATTTGTGGATAATTCGCTACCAGGATTAGAGACGAAATGTCTCCTATTTCTTTCTGCAAAGTTAGAATGGGGAATTGCTCTTATTTTCGGCAATTGAGAACAGGTTGGATAGTTACTATCGGGTAAGATCCCATAAGAGGTTGACGCAAGATAACTAACTTTATAGATTGGCCTTACTTAATCTCGCACTGGTATGTGGGAATTTTTTGAGAAGCCTTTCATTGCCACAGGGCTGATACGGAGCATAGTTATGTCTCCATCTATGCGCACTGAATAACTTTCGGAGGATTTCTGTCCTTTGGAATTTCTCATCCTAGCTCCAAGAACGCACTCAAAATGTGTTCAGGGGACGCCAGCCGCGAAAATTCCGAGATCTGCGCTCTAAATGCATGACAAACAACGAGATAATCAGGGTGACTTTCCTCCATCAGGGCACAAGAACCCTGAGCAGCCATTCCTGGTACTCTCTGCCCCGCGGAATAACAATGTCAAAAAACACCCGTCGGGAAAGAACAAGAACACGGAGAATTCGTCATGGAATTGCGCGTGCAATTGAAGGTTTGCGAGGGTTGCGGTTGTCTTTGGTATAGGGCTCAAACGCAAGGGAGTGTTTACTGCATAAGTTGTGAGGAAAAATTAAAAGAATTTCCCACGCCGGAGAGCCGCAAACTTCGTGGGCGTCCAAAACGAAAGTCACTTATCAGAGTTTGGGGAGTAGCGGAAGTAACTGGAGGTGCTAATTGAGCGCAGCACTCCAGTTACCAATGTTATGGGGAGCAGCTAGCCCGCACCAGCCACGGCAGTCAGCTCAGGCAACATGGGAAGAAAGGCCGGCAGCCGCGGGAACAGCGAAACCAGTCGCAAAATCGCCCGCAGCGGAGCCGGTGATCAGTCTGGGCTTTTACAGGAAGCACACCGAGAGCCTGTTGCGGCGCTACCTGTATGCGTCGATGCAGGTGGGCAGGGCGCCGAACATTCTCGGTGATCCCATCGCCCGTGGATGGTGCTCGAGCCGTCCCA
>CAYVMS010000011.1:0-32562 GCA_964452615.1 uncultured Occallatibacter sp. | reverse complement strand
CCGCACCTGGTTACAAGAATTCTTCGTATCCGGCTGATTTATCATGCCGCCCGCTTTTTCTCTTGTAACGAAGTGCGGTAAACCAGTCCACAATCAGCGATCCTGCAGCACCAGACAAAGACGAGTAGCTTTATCTTATTGACTATGCGTAACTTAAAACCAACTAAACCTCCACTAGATGAATGCTGTCCCCACCGTAACCCACATCCCGCACTTCATTACAAGAACACTAACCCATGTCTATCATTCTACGACACATACCTCGACATCGCTCCCCTACGAACGCCTCTTCCCGTCCTCAACATCCCCTCGGGTTCCTCTGGCAACCGCATACTATTCTCTTGATTCTAGGGTCCTTCCCCCGCTTCTCTCCCTCCCCGGCTCCTACCGCACCTCGGCCGACAGATCCCGATCGACACCACGTCAAATAATGGCGATCTAGACGTTACACTTGGATGCCCCCCTGTGATACGTCACTGAATCCACGATATTTCTCAACCCGCACTCTTGATGGACGTATTTCACCTCGCTCAATGTGGCACCGGCTTCTGCGCGTGCCTCTCCGTTGCTGCTATCCAAAACAACCACAAATCGCGCGAAGCCATGGCTAACATACCAATATGCTCATTTGTATCTATCACTTAACCATCCATCAGCCCATCAGAGCTGCACAGCACTCGGCTACGAGAAATCCCGCACCTCGTTACAAGACCGCCGCACCCCACTACAAGAAATCCCGCACTTCGTTACGAGCACTCCGCACCCCATTCCAAGGACTCCCGCACTCCACTTCAAGGAAGCCCGCACTCCGTTACAACGAACCTGCCCTTATCTCATCTACTTTCTGTCGTTTACAGAACACCAAGTTGTTTCTATACTTGCTTTAATAATTCCTTCTCAACCAACATCATCACTCCAAGTCAGCCTCGCACACAATCAGACCATTTTGCTCTCCAAGTACCCTTTCCGCACCTGGTTACAAGCAAACCTAAACTATCCGTTTTATTCACAGCCATTTGCAAATCTCAATGCACATGATGCTTGTTTGCTCTTGTTCCCCACTTGGAACACCACGTATTATCAACGCAAGGTCAATAGATGACGCGCAAGGTAGCCACATCCACCCCACAACTCGACCTCATACCCATCGCCGATGTTGACCTAATTCGATTCGAACGCAACCTCTTGCGTATCGGGTTCTTTGGGGCTCAAGAAGACCGCAAGGGTACCCCTCCATACATCCGACGTATCGAAGCTGCCTTCAACCGGGATGGCCAACGCATCACCGCGGCCATTGAATTCGAGGGCACTCGTGGACTCCCGTCTACCGCAGACAGGGACAAGTACATGGCGTTCATGAAGATCGCGGACGAACAGCGCCTACGTTACGGCCACATTACAAACCCGATCCGCTTTACAGGATATAGACTGCTTCAGGAACTTGGCATATGCGACTCCGGGGCAAATTACGAGGACATCAATTCCTGGGGTGAGCGCATGACAAACACAACCATCACCTCGAGGCAAGTCGTCTTCTTCGCGCGAACGAAACGCTACGCGAACAAAACACTCCATGTGTTCGAAAGCTTTCAACGCGTCGGTAAACAATCAAGCGGTAAACAATCAGCCAACTCTCGTTCCGAGGAGTTTGAGGTAGTCCTGTCGGACTGGCTGCTCGACAACCTCAACACAAATTATGCGATTCCGGAAAACTTTACGGCTTACAAGCAGTTAAAGCGGGCAACCGCCAAGGGCATCTTCCCCCCGCTCCATTGGTGGTTTAGCTCGAACGCGGGCCGGGTGTTTGAAAAGGATTACAAAGAGCTTTGTACGCTCCTCGGCATCCAGTCCTACACATTTTTGTCCGAGATAAAACGCACGATGGGAAAGGCGCTTGATGAGCTTATCGAACTTCGCTATCTTTCGCGGTGGGACATCCAGCCAATGGCGGCAAAAGAGGGCTACAAGATCATCCTCTGGCCAGGAGAAGACCTGATCCGCAGCCTTGACCAAGCAGGTCCGAAGCTGCCAAGCACCACCCAGACTTCGCGATTAATAGACAATATTTCCGAGCAAAGTGCCAACGCCGAGCCAAACCAAGAACTGACCATGGAGGCGCAACAGGCGCTGGCTGAACTGCTAAGGCTTGGGATTGGTCCGGCTAAGGCGCAGGCGCTCACGACTCAACACAGCCCTGCCACTATCCTGGACGTCACGGAGTATGTGACCTCCCTCGTACAAGCGGACAAAAACAAGCGCATCCAGAATCCTGCAGGCCTTCTAATCTACTACCTCCACAACGACATGCCCATACCTGGCGCCTTTCTCACCACGCGGAAACGTCGGAACAGCGAGGCCGCGCGACACCTTGAGGCACAAGAACGTCAGCGCCAATTAGACCTTGACCTCGCGTTTGACACGTGGCGGGCGCAACAGGTTGATGCAGAATTGGTTGCACGTTTCCCTGGTAGCGCACTTGCCAAGAAGATCGCAGAAGTGGTGGGACAAAGGTCCAAGACCGACAATTACTTCAAACGCGTCAGCCCGACACAGCGCGAGGGTCTCGCACGCCAGATATTGGCCAAAGAGATTCGGGAACAAATGGCATTGCCATCCTTCGAGGACTGGTGCAAGACACACGCACAATACGACCTGTTCGAGCAGTAGATTGCGAAATTTGCGATGGCGTCGGCTTCGTCAGGACAACCCTGCCCAGCGGTGCCTTCGCCTCCAGGCCCTGTCAATGCCAGGACGAGCAACGCGTCGCCAGTGCATTGCGACGCGCCGGCATACCCACACGGTACGAACATTGCACACTCGACAATTTCGACTCCGCCTATCCCGGCGCGGACCGCTCCCTATCAGCGGCGCAAACACTGGTCCGCAGGTTTGCAGCAAATTACCCAGTAGAAACCCGCGGACTTCTTCTTGTGGGGCAGATCGGAACAGGGAAGACTCACTTAGCCATCGGCGCACTCAAGGAACTTGTTACCGAACGCGGAGCCCAGGTGCTTTTCTGCGACTATCGCGAGCTCTTGAGGCATATCCAGAATACCTATAACGCCCAAGTAACCGCCACGGAACTCGAAATACTAAACCCCGTGATGAACGCGGAGGTTCTCGTCCTGGATGACCTCGGCGCCATTCGGCCCTCTGAATGGGTCTGGGATACAGTTTCCTTGGTGCTCAACAGCCGCTACAACAACATGCGAACAACCATCATCACCACCAATTACGCGGCATTGCCACCTTGCGCCGGCGGAGTCCGCGAGGAAACCCTCGGCGACCGTATTGGCGAGCGGATGCGGTCCCGCCTAATTGAGATGTGCCGCGTCGTCGAGATGAACGGCCAAGACTTCCGTCAATTAGCGGGACGCTAAGAGTACAGCACACGCGCAGAACGAAGAGGGAAGGGAAGTGCCCGCGGCGCGCGCCGGGCCGCTGTTCCGGTGATCGCACGCATCTAGCCGCCAATTCTCATCAAAGCCCCAGGAATCTTTCGAGCGCATAGACCACCGGTAATGATGTCGGCCCGACTGGTCAGCGCGGTCTACAGCGCTTCGCACTGGCTGGGAGCGAGCATCTTACCGGTCTTCTCCTTGCACCAGGCGACCGCCTTTCAAATTCGATCTTCGGGTAGGCAACCCCAGTTGCGGCCAACCGTTTGATCTTCCTCGCAGTCTCGTCCTCCGCCTTCCTCAGATGAGGGCAGAAAGAAGGAGGCGCTGGTCAGCATCTGCGAAATCGCCTGCTCTATCGTTTCAAACGGCACGTCCTGCAGCTTTACGGCCGCTGCCCTCAGTTTCTCCAGGGGCAGGGCACAATGCCCCACGGAGGTTGCCCCCAGGGGGACGTGGTCGATCCCAGCCCGAGCCCGATTCTGCGAGTCCTTGGGAATTCCGACGCTTTGGGTGATCTGACCCGCTCCACGAGGCCGGCGATCTCTTCCGAGGGGGTTCGGGGTTGCAGGGAGGAAACGCTCATGCTGGTCGAAGTCTATGCCCTTGAAGCCGACTCCCGCACACTGAAGCGCACCATACCGGTTGCGGGATGTGCGGCCCGATTGGAGGACATGTGCAGGGTGGTCCAGATGCACGGCCAGGATTACCGCCAATCATCGGTTCGCGAAGATCAAGTCAGACGCGCCCCAAAGAGGGAAGGGAAGTGACGCCAGCGAGCGCCGCGCATTGACTCTCAAAGCAGGGCAGGGAGGCGTGGCGGAGAGAAAGATTCGAACTATCGATACCCTCGCAGGTATGCCAGTTTTCAAGAATAGAGCCATCAACCACTCGGCCGTCTCACCGTCGATTCTCAGTTTACGCGGGTTCGCGCGAGGATTCCCAACAACAGGAAGTAGAAAATTGGGCGGGGCCGCATTTTTTGCTCTCCTGCCATTGTGTTTCAAAACCACACCTTCATACGCTCATACACGATGAGCTGAGAGTGCCCATCACTTTCAAGTGTGAGCGTGCGCCGTGTCCAGACATAGAATCCCGTTCCGTATGCACCGGTCAGGCTGGATTATCCCCGTCCTCTGTGCCTTCATAGGTATCTACATTTGCGGCCTCGGCTGGCGGCTGGGCCTACCCGCTGGGCTATTGATGGTGGGAAGCCTTCTGTTGCATGAGGAAGGGCACATGCTTGCCGCGACCGCCCTCGGTGTTCCGGTGCGTGAGATTGGGCTCTGCATGGGTGGTGCGTACACCCGGCGTGCGCCCGCCCGCTGCCGCCGGGATGAGGTCATAATCTCTGCCGCTGGGCCCTTGTTGAACTTGTGCCTGGTATTGCCGCTCGTGTTTCTGCCTCGGATCGGGGGTCAGATCGCACTGTGCAACCTTGTACTCGGCATCGTCAATCTCGTTCCGTTCCCTTCGAGCGATGGACTACACATTCTGCGCATGCTTGGCCCAGAGCACTCTCGGTTGGTAAGCACCGACGGCAATCGGCTTTCGCTAATTGAGCTGCCCGGTGCATTCGCTGAATCACCGGCTATTCTGATCCAGCGCACCGCCATCGAACCGCTTATGGCCTTGACTGACGCTGGCGGAGCCAACGAGATTGCGGTAGCGTCGACGACACACGCACCTGCTTCAGCGGCGGCGCCAGACAATTGTCGGCGCGCAGAGTGACCGGCAACTCCCCAAATTACGAGGCTGTCTTGCCGACAGGACAGGGAAGGGAACTCACCGTTGACCGCCAACACTTGCTGCACGCGATAGAGCATATAGTTCAGTTAGCCTATTCACGCAAGAGCGCCGAAAGTTCTACTGGTGCGCGAATGGCCGATGTGCTACCTGAGCCAGACAGTCAACTTTTCCCCGACTCCCATCGACAGTAGCGTGTCCGTTCGTCCCACAATTTGTTGAACTTGGTTCGTATAGAGGCATGAGGTTGTGACCACTGATTCGCCCGATCAGTGCTCGATGCGCCGGCGACCTTACATTTCGCTGCAGTTGCAACGAGATCAACGAGGATCTGTGTGCATAATGTGTGCCCTGCATGAGTTTAACGCCGCTGTCTACGATGGGCAACCGCAGGGCAAACCATCGAACACGTCCACATCCACGTCATCCCTCGGCGGGCTGGAAATTCACCAGAGCCTAAATCTCATAAGCGCGATCAACGGAAGTTAACGGCCTCTAGAGATGCGGATCATCTGTTGCTGGAGCCACAACTCCTTCGAAAGGACCGGCGTCGAAGCGAAGATTCAATCGCAGTGAGCAAATCTTAAAAAGAGAAGGAGTAATATGGTCCATTATCACGGAGGACCGTTCAGCGATTCTGGTACTGCGGTTGCCGTTTGGCGCGGGCGACATGCAATGATCAGCTTTTCCAGGCCAGATCAAATCAAAATAGCCGCGACCGTTTGTCAGTCTTTCTGTCTGGACAACGGCGCGTTCTCGGCCTGGCGCCGGGGAGCAAAATTCAATATCGACTCCTATTTCTCATGGGTAGACCGTTGGATCAGGCACCCGGGTTGTGACTTCGCAATTGTTCCGGACCGGATTGATGGAACGGAAAATGAGAATGATGAACTCCTTGAGGAGTGGCCTTTCTCTCGTTCGTGCGGGTGTGCCGTTTGGCATATGCATGAGACTCTAAGTCGGCTTCGTCGGCTGACCAAGTCTTGGCCTCGCGTCGCAATCGGTTCGAGTGGCGCTTACGCTTCCCCTGGAAACACTGAATGGTGGCTGCGCATGTCCAAGGCAATGAGAACTTGTTGCGACAAGCAAGGGCGCCCCCTGGCGCGCTTGCATGGCCTCCGAATGCTGAACCCCGACATTTTTAGCCGACTGCCCTTAACCTCCGCTGACTCAACAAACATCGCACGAAATGTCCAACTGGACAACAAATGGATTGGCCCGTATACGCCACGCTCTAAGTCTGTTAGGGGACTCGTGCTGGTGGATCGAGTTGAATCCCAAAACGCTCGGCCAGATTGGAACATTGAGGCGCTTTAAGAAAATGCGGGCATGGTGCAACATGGCAATATGGATTGTGACGCTGTTTTCCACTTGCAAACATTCTGCAACGAGCAGTAGCATCACAAAGAGAGTTGCACCATGCCCGTAAACGTCGAAGGCGAACAGTATTATACAAACTCAGAAGTGTCTGGTGAGCTTGGGGTTAGCCGCCAGACATTGTGGCGTTGGCGTGAAAAGGGCAACATTCCCGCTGGGCTTCGCTACCGAACCCGCCAAGTTCTCTTCAAGATTGAGGAGGTCGAGGCAATCAAGCAATTCGCGAATCGATTGGTTCCCATTGAACTCGGTGGTGCTGTCCGGCAATTGAGGCTTTTTGGACGAAGCCCTCGGCAGGAGGAATCATGATCGAGCCAAGATCAAAGGCAGTGGTGCTCTTAAGCGGCGGCCTTGATTCAACGACCGTTCTCGCTATCGCAAAGGAGCAGGGCTACGAGACGTATGCGCTCTCGTTCTCGTATGGGCAACGGCACTCTTGGGAACTCGAATGCGCACGCAAAATCGCCGCGAATTCAGCAGTAAAAGATCATCGAATCGCACAGATTGATCTACGTGTATTTGGAGGATCTGCGCTGACCGCGGACATAGGTGTGCCCAAAGGGCGTTCGCTGGAGGAAATGTCGGACAAGATTCCGGTGACCTATGTGCCTGCAAGAAACACGATTTTTCTGTCGTTTGCTTTGGCTTGGGCCGAGGTGCTCGGATCCTGCGATATCTTCATTGGAGTGAATGCACTCGACTACAGCGGGTACCCAGACTGCCGACCTGAATTCATCGAAGCCTTTGAGAGACTGGCGAATCTAGCGACGAAGGCCGGTGTTGAAGGCCGCCAAAATCTGAGAATCCATACTCCTCTCATCTCTTTGTCAAAGGCGGAGATCATTAGTCAGGGACTGAGGCTAGGCGTCAATTATGGCCTGACAAGTAGTTGCTACGATCCATCCCCATCGGGTGAACCTTGCGGAGCCTGCGATTCCTGCTTGCTTCGCCAAAAGGGATTCAAAGAAAACAGCATTATCGACCCGCTGAAGTATAGGGGAGCACAAACTGAGGTTGGCTCATGAGCTATTCAGTGAAGGAACTATTCTACACATTGCAAGGGGAGGGAGTTCAAGCCGGGCGAGCGGCGGTTTTCTGCCGTTTCGCGGGCTGCAATTTATGGTCAGGCCGCGAAGAGGATCGCGCCAAGGCCGTCTGCAATTTCTGCGATACAGACTTCATTGGTACTGACGGTCCAGACGGAGGGAGATTTGACACGGAATTTGCTTTGGTAGATCGAATCGAACAGACCTGGCAAGCAATTTCCACTTCTGCCAAGAAGTTCGTGGTCTTCACCGGAGGCGAACCGCTTCTGCAACTGGACCAACTGCTAATCGATGTTTTGCACGCCAGGGGTTTTGAAATTGCGGTCGAAACGAATGGAACTGTGGTTGCCCCTCGCGGACTCGATTGGATATGTGTGAGTCCGAAAGTTGGTGTGAAACTGGTCCAAGACACCGGGGATGAACTCAAGTTGGTCTTTCCGCAAGCGGGCGCCAGGCCTGAAGAGTTTCAAGGGTTGGCATTTCGACATTTCTTCTTGCAACCTATGGACGGACCTCAGCGTACCGCCAACACGGATAAGGCAATCCGCTACTGCCTCAGCAATCCGGTGTGGCGATTGAGTCTGCAGACGCACAAGCTTGTTGGAATTAGATAGAGGGAGAAGCGATGGAGATTTTCAAAGTGTTCACGATCGAAGCAGCCCATCACCTTCCGTACGTTCCCGCTGGACACAAATGCGGGAGATTGCATGGCCACACCTTCCAGATCGAGGTCCACGTTCAAGGGCCGTTAGATCCAAAGATTGGCTGGATTATCGATTTCGCCGACATTAAGAGCGCCTTCAAGCCGATTGAGGAGCAGATCGACCACCATTATCTCAATGAGGTTGAAGGACTGGAGAATCCAACGAGCGAAAATGTAGCGCGTTGGGTCTGGAGGAATCTTAAGCCGTCGCTGCCATGCTTAAGCAAGATAGTGATCCATGAAACGTGCTCCTCCGGTTGCATTTACGCCGGAGAGTAGGAGGCTTAACCGGTGCGCGATATTCAAAACCAGGTCGATCACCGCCAGATTGCAATCGACAAGGTTGGCGTCTGCGACCTTCAATATCCGATTGTCGTGCTCGATCGAAAGAATCAAAGCCAGTCGACAATCGCCCGGCTGTCCATGTCCGTGAATCTTCCCCACGAATTCAAAGGGACGCACATGAGTCGGTTCATCGAGACCCTCAACGCTCATCGAGGCGAAGTCACAATGAGAACCTTGCCCAAGATACTGGGGGAATTGAAGAACCGGCTTACTGCCGAGAGCGCACATATCGAGGCCGCATTTCCGTACTTTCTGGAAAGAATTGCTCCAGTCTCAGGGGCCATCGGGCTAATGGACTACCAGTGCAAATTCGTTGGCGAAGCCAACGGCGCCAAGTCTGACTTCATCCTGTCGGTCTGTGTCCCGGTCACAAGTCTTTGTCCTTGCAGTAAGGCTATCAGCGACTACGGAGCCCACAATCAGCGCGGCGAAGTCACGATTGACGTGCGAAGCCAAGGGGCGGATAGCGGTCATCCGGAACTGATTTGGATTGAGGAACTCATTGAAGTTGCGGAGTCCAGTGCTTCGGCTCCTGTCTACGCACTGTTGAAGCGCGAGGATGAACGGTTTGTAACGATGCAAGCCTATGACAACCCAGTTTTTGTCGAGGACATTGTCCGCAACGTCGCTTCCAAACTCCAGGGCGACGAGCGGATCGCCTGGTTCCGGGTCCATGCACTGAACCACGAGAGTATCCACAATCACGGTGCTTTTGCCCAAATCGAGTGGGCCCGCGCCTAACCCGCAACAAAGCTTTGAGAATCGATGTTCGTAGTTGTATTATTGTGGCTGTTTCCTAAACTGCAGTAGGAGTTGTCGCATGGGCCGCGCAGTTAATCTTGTCGTCAGTTGCTCCAACCGAAAGCGTTACGAGACCGCCCCGGGTCTCGCCGCGCACAAATTGGCTGGATCTGATGTCGAGAGACGCTTAAAGACCTGGAAGGAGCGGCTAGAAACTGTGCAAGCGCAGAAGTATCCTGCCCAGGAACTCTACATGGGAGAGCATTGGTCCGTCGCTCGCGATATTCCGCCGGAAGCGAAAAGCCAGGGCTGGGAAGTACGACTCTGGATCTGTTCGGCCGGTTATGGTCTCATTCAACCGGGTACACGAATCAAGTCCTATCAGGCCACCTTTGCGGCGGGAACGAGAGATTACGTTGTCCCGGGAGCGCGAGATAATGGCGCCGCTCAAGAATGGTGGACCGGCGCCTGTTCTTACACCTTCTTAGGCGAACGCAGTTTTCCCCGGTCTTTTGCTGCCCTAGCCCTGGCCTATCCGCGAACCCCCCTGATCGTCGCACTCTCGGCCGATTATCTGAACGCGGTTGAGCACGATCTTCTCAAAGTGCTTGAGCATAGGTTCTTTCATCGCTATTTATCGATCATTTCGTGCGGATTGCGTATCAATCACCGCTGCTGGAAGCACAATCGTCTGCCTTGCGATGGACGGCTTTCGGCGGCTCTAGGTGGAACCCTCACTTCGCTGAATGCCCGGGTTGCCCGTTTCCTGTTTAGCCTTCCCGCAGATTCTGAACCGACAGTGGATCATTGGTCCGCCAAGCTTGGGTTGATTGAGGGCCAGACCAGAGTCTCACAGTCCCGGGAGCCACAGTCCGATGTGGAAGTTGCCAGATTTATCGAGTCGAGGCTGAAGACGTCACCACTAGCCAGCAAGACGCGACTGATCGAGGAATTCCGTGCAGCGGGAAGAGCATGCGAACAGAAACGTTTTGGTGAACTCTACAAGCGACTGAGGTGTGGGGCTCAGCGAGAACTCCATGGTTAATAGAAGAAAGCCTCCCACTCTACGACGTCGAGCGTTGCGTATCGAGCAATGCAAAGGGCACCCTCTGTTTCTGCTGTGCCTTACTGGCGATGAGGTCTTGGCAGTAGCTGACATTTCACGAGTGTCACGAGATGAAGCAGGAAAGCTCATCGGGTATCAACGCGCAGAGGTTAAGCGCCACGTGCAAGGGATTGTCGACTACTTGAATAGCGATAAGGTTCTGTTTCCGAATTCGCTGATTCTTGCTCTTTCTTCCCGCGTACGTTTCATAGCGAGTCGGGGCCCGCACGTGCGCGACGGCCTGGTCGTAGCTGGCACACTCGAGATCCCAATGCCCCGTCAAGGCGGCCGCAAGCCAGCTTGGATCGTTGATGGACAGCAACGCGCCCTTGCTATCTCTAAATCTCGGCGAAAGGGCCTCCTTGTACCTGTAAACGCGTTTATTGCCGATGACGTCGAGATTCAACGCGACCAGTTTCTGCGCGTTAACAACACCAAACCGCTTCCCAGAGGCCTGATCTCCGAACTGCTTCCCGAAGTGTCATCTCCGCTGCCGGCGAACCTCGAGGCTAGAAAGATTCCTTCAGCCGTCTGCGAACTTTTGAACACCGACCCTTCTTCTCCGTTCTATCAGTTCATCCGGCGCACTTCCTCGTCCCCAGATGGACGGGCAAGGGCGGTGATCTCGGACACTTCGATCATCAAGTTTGTTCAGGAGAGCATTTCTTCACCGTCTGGCTGTCTTTTCCCTTACAGGAACATGGCTTCCGGTGAGACGGATTTTGAAGGGATCTGGAAGGTTTTAGTGGCCTATTGGACGGCGGTGAAGCACACCTTTCCTGATGCCTGGGGAAAGCCGCCAAGCAAAAGCCGTCTCATGCATGGAGCAGGTCTCCGCTCAATGGGCCGCCTGATGGATCGGGTAATGTCTTCGATTGACCCCTCCTCGCCGCACGCATTGAGCCAGGTCAAGCGTGAGTTGCATGTTATTGCGTCTGTGTGCCGCTGGACCAGTGGGACATGGGAAGAGTTAGGGGACTTGCATTGGAATGAGATCCAGAACGTGCCGAGGCACATCCGCATTCTCTCCAGTTTTCTGATACGGACATACGTTCAGAATCGAGGGCTTACGCGATGAAGTTCTTTTTCCCGGACAGCCAGGACTTCGTCGATGAATCTTTTGACTTCCAGTCAGAGACTCGATCCGAACTTCGCGTTCGCCAGCGCGACGATCGATACCCTCACGAGATTTTCAGTGTCCCTCCGTACGACGGCATCTTGGTGTCAAAGGCCGTGGTTGACGGTTTGGGTGGCGGCACAGGGAAATACAGTGCTGCCCAGCGGCATCGCTTCTTACGCACAGGTGTGAGGGAATACTTTCGTCTTGCGAATACGAATCTCGAAACAATGGGAGATTGTGGCGCCTTCACATACGTTCGAGAGGAGAGGCCTCCCTACACTGCAGCGGAAGTCGCAGACTTTTACGCAAACTCAGGATTTGACTACGGACTCTCCGTGGATCATGTGATCCTTGGATATCGTGCCGAATGCGATCACCTGAAGGGCATTGATCTGGTTCCTCCGGACTGGAGAGCGCGGCAGGAGATTACATTCGAACTTGCCGAGCAGTTTCTGGACTATTGCGGGACAAATAAGTGCCGCTTCACGCCCATCGGCGTTGCCCAGGGATGGAGTCCGCAATCCTACGCACATGCGGTCAAAACCCTTCAGGAACTTGGCTACACCTATATCGCTTTTGGAGGCTTCGTTCCGCTCAAGACGCGAGACATCCTGGCCTGTCTCGAGACTGCCAGCGCAGTGCGGAGACCGGAGACGCAGTTTCATCTGCTCGGTATCACTCGCTGTGAGAAAGTTCAGGTATTCGGAGATTTCGGGGTAGTCAGCTTCGACAGCACGTCCCCGCTTCGAAAAGCGTTCAAGGACGACAAGAACAACTACTACACCCTGCACGGAACCTATTCAGCAATTCGCGTACCTCAGGTTGATGCAAACCCGGAACTGCTTCGCCGGATTGTGGCAGGTCAGGTCAGCCAAGAGGAGGCTCGAATCTGCGAGCAGCAATGTCTGACTGCTCTATCCAGGTTTGACCGAGGCGAAGGGAAGTTGGAAGAAGCACTCAGCGCACTGCGAGCCTATGAAAAGGTCTTTGATGGATCGACGGACCGATCCAACGTATATCGCCGGGTATTGGAGGATCGCCCCTGGAAGGCATGCCCGTGCGAAGTCTGCCGCCGGTTAGGGATTCATGTGATGATCTTCCGGGGAGCGGAGAGGAATCGCCGCCGTGGGTTTCACAACATTTTCGTGTTCAACCAGCAACTGCAGGGGCACCTAGAGCAAGAAGTGGAGTGCGTTTCTTGAGTGCAAAGCAAAGGGATTTTCTGAAATGACGGGAAAGAATGAATTGAAGTTACGCGCACTGGAGATTGTGCAAGGGCGCAACAGGATCTTTTATAGCTTTGCGGTGGATGGCAAACAACTCTCCAAGTTTGCCACGGTATCACGCATTCGGCGCGACGGCGACGACCTGGTCGCAGGTTATCAACGACCAGAAGTGTTTTCGCACATTTCTGAGATCCGGAACTATATCGAATCCAAAGATCCTCTCCTGCCGAATGCGATTGTTCTTGCATTTGACCGCCGGGTCAAATTCGTCCCGGCGGACCGGGGTCCGTCTTCCTATAGTCGTTGGGGCACTCTCATCATTCCATTGGTCAATGGCGACGATCCGAAAGGCAGGCCCGGACTTATTGTCGACGGCCAGCAGAGAGCAGCGGCTATACGCGAGGCCAAAATCGACAGTTTTCCAATCTGTGCCACGGCATTTATTGCCAGTGATGATCGGGAGCAGCGCGAGCAATTCATTCTGGTGAACTCGACAAAGCCACTTCCGAAGGGTCTCATTTACGAATTGTTGCCGACGACGGAGATGAAACTTCCGACGATTCTGGAGAGAAGGCGCTTTCCAGCCCAACTACTATCCCGTTTGAACTCTGACGGCGAATCCCCTCTGAAGGGAAAGATCAAGACTCCGACGACTCCTTCCGGCGTTGTGCAAGACAATAGCATTCTCAAAATGCTGGAGAATAGTCTGAGTGACGGTGTCCTCTATCGATATCGCGATTCAGCGACAAACAATCCTGACGTGGAATCCATGCTGCAGATCGTGAAGTCTTTCTGGAGCGCCGCTGCTTCAGTCTTTCCCAAAGCCTGGGGACTGCCCCCTGCCAGGTCACGGCTAATGCACGGAGCCGGGATTGTCGCGATGGGATATTTGATGGATGCGATTGGAGAACGGATTCGAGACTCGGGCACCCCGCAAGAAGAGCATTTCCGACAGGATTTGCTCCCTCTGGTCGAAGTGTGCCGATGGACGGACGGCTATTGGGACTTCGGTCCGGGTGTGAAGCGGAAATGGAATGAAGTCCAAAATACGCCCAAAGACATTCAGATGCTTACGAACTATTTGATGATTCAGTATAAGGCCCTGGTCTGGAGCCGTCCTCAGTAAGTGGGGCCGGGGAGACGAGCAGTGAAAGTTCTTGCCCAATGAGGCGGTTGAAATGCACATTTGGAGCGGATCGGCCGACTATGAGGTAATTGCATCCCGGTAAGGAGAACGGATTTGAGCTACCGCACGATTGCGTCGCCGGGGACCATACCAGACCTTGTATGTGGCGCAATGCATCTGTTCGGCCACCAGGTGGGAGAAATGGACGCATTTGTCGTAGTCGATGGCGGCACTGATGGCATTGGCAAGATTATTGAATTTGATGCGGAGACTGCTGAGGTAGAGTATTTTGAGTCGCCTGCGGGCCCTAGCCTGCGGACGGTTCGCGTGCCGCTCAAACGAATACGCGGAGTCGAACTTACCGCACAGACTCGAGTTTTTTGGCTCGATCCTGCGAGAAGTGCGTGGTACGCGGGACGCGTCGACGGAGGCTTGGTCAGTGCCGCGGCAATCAACGCTAAGGAAGATCACTACCACATAAGTTTCCCGAACAAACAGGACGCGCGCATTCCGGTCTCCCAACTCTATGTACGCTGGTCGCATCCGGTTGAAGATCCAACCCATTACCTGGCGGCGAGGGTAACAGATACACCATTCTTCTCTGACGGGCGTTCTCGCTTCGTCTGCCACATCATGGAACAGCGCGCCGCTTTCGGAGGACTCACTGCGCTTGCCTCGTCGGCCGTCGAACTTCTTGAACATCAAGTGGCGATTGTGCGGCGAATTCTAGCAGACCCCATCGAAAGATACCTGCTAGCGGACGAAGTCGGCTTGGGCAAAACGATCGAGGCCGGCATTCTGATCCGACAACATGTCATCGATTTGCCGGACACTGCGCGCGTTCTGGTCATCGTGCCCGAACACCTGGTCTCGCAGTGGGAGGATGAACTCGAGAGCAAAATGTTCCTTGGTTCTGAAGACGGCGTTGATGTGGTTCCCGAGACGGCCCTGCTAGACAGTCGGCTAAATTCCGCGAATCCAACGCTGCTGGTTGTCGACGAGGCGCATCGTCCGGCACTGAGGGCCTTCAGCAGCGATCCGAGAGAGCGCCATTCATACAACCAATTGAGACTCCTTGCAACCAAGGTTCCGCGACTGCTGCTGCTTTCCGGGACGCCGGTATTGCACCAGGAAGACGGGTTTCTGGCAATGCTTCACTTAATTGACCCGGAAGCATATCCATTGCATGATCTGGATTCGTTTCGAAAGCGAGTCAAGGAACGCCAGTCTGTCGCCGAGGCGATTGCCGATTTAGCAGATGATGCCAGCAGTTTCTTTGCAGAAGATGCTATCGCCAGGCTGGAACATACGTTCCAATCCGATCCTCGTCTCATGGAGTTATGTTCGAACGCCAGGCTCCATATCCACGAAGGCCTTGATTCATCGAGCCGAATGGCGTCATTAAGCAATTTGCGATCCCATGTTGCGGAGGCTTATCGGCTTGATCGAAGAATATTGCGCACTCGACGCGGGGATCCGCGTGTCGAGATGCTTCTTCCTCAAAGGACGGGCCTGGTTACGATCGAATACACGGATCAGGGGCGTCTCGAGGCTTTCGACTTTCTAGATGCCTGGAGATCGTTGGTTGACTATGGAGAGGTAGGGGACACCGAGAAGGAGGTTCTATTTGCGGCCTTGGTTGCATCGGCTCTTTCGCATCCTCTTGTTCTTCTTCGACATTTGGATGCGCGCCTGGCACTTCGCCGCGGCGAACGTGTTCCACTGCTTCCTGAGGACAGGCGGAGGATTCTTGGAATCGAGTGGGCCTTCGAAGGGGAGAGGGAGATTCTGGAGCAACGCCGGTGTCTCATCGCTGCGGCAATAGGCCGGGAGGAGCGCGCCGTACGGTTGGCGGAGTGGTTCCGCGCGAATGCCGACGTCCGCAAAGCTATCGTCTTCGTAGACGATCAGAAGGTTGCCAATCAGGTTGCAGAGACGCTGAAGGGGTTTCTCGATTCGGAGTTTGTGCTGCGCTACCTTGGGGACTCGGAGTCGGTCCGCGTCTTTGAAAAAAGCAGCAAACTGTCGATTCTTGTCTGTGACGGTACCGTCGAAGAGGGATTAAACCTACAACGATGCGGCGCCATTACGGTGCATTATGATTTACCTCTCGAACCGTCCAGAGTGGAACAACGGATCGGCCGTGTAGATCGTATCGAAGGACGGGGGCAGATCCGAAACGTCGCATTCACCGGTGACTACCCTTACGAGCGCGAATGGCTTCAATGCCTCAACCAAGCGATCGGGGTGTTTGACCGATCGGTTGCGCCCCTCCAGTACGTGCTGGCCGAGGCAACTAATCGAATTCGGGCTGCTCTGCTTCCGGAAGGAACGGTAGCGATCGAACAGGAGAATGCTCGGTTGTCCGATAAAACGACGGGACTTGATTCCGAACTCCGCCGGATTCGCGCGCAAGAGAGCATCGATGCAATCGAGGGCGGCCAGAGTCAGGACCGCGATTTCTTTGATGCGCTTGTTGAAAACGATGACCTGGTTAGTACAGAAGGGGAAACTGCCGTGAATTCCTGGCTGGTCGAACGGCTTCAGTTCGCACGGCAAATCCTCGAAGACGGCATTACTCGCTATACATATGATCCACGCAAACCAACTCTGCTGCCCGCTTTGCAGGTCGCTGCAAGATTTATCGGTTGCATTGACAAGGATGCCTTACGAAATTCGAGGCATGGCTTTCCATTCTTCCCCGTGACGTTCGATCGGGTGATCGCCGAAAAGAGCGGCGTGGGTTTGCTGCGGGTAGGACATCCGCTCATGCAGGGCATCGAAACGCTGATCCGCAGCGATGATCGGGGAATGGCGTATGCAATGTGGCGCTACGTGCCCCGTTCCTTGAAGACTCCGCGTCTGTTCTTTCGCTTCGATTTCGTTGTTGAGGTGGACTTGGCGTATACATATGAGGCAGGCGCTCCGCTGATTACATCCAGGGAAGCACTGCGTAGGCGCGCCGATGAGGCGTTTCCAGTTAGCCATTGCTCTGTCTGGCTCACGTCGGATCTCGATGAGGTCAAGAATCCGGCGTTGCTGAGACTTCTCGAGTTGTCCTATTCGAAACATCTTCGCCCCGATGGTGGGTGGGATGTGAATCTGAAACCGGAGTTGTGGGATGGCGCTTCGAGCGCAATCTCTATAGGCGATTGGCCGAGTCTGTGTGCGAATGCGCGGGATAAGGCCGAACGGACCATGCGATCCGATTCGGCGTTTCGAAAGCAATTGAGCACCAGCGCCGAGAGGGTTCGCCATACTGCCGCTGCAGTCAATGTTGCACTTTTGAGCCGAATCGAGCGGTTAGTCGGCCCTTCGAGGGAATCAGAGGAGAGGATCGTTGATTTGGAGGCAAACCTTAGCCGGAGCCTGGTGCAGGGAATTGAAGAACCGTCGATAAGAGTCGATTCAGTTGGAGCAGTCATCCTCGCGTCGACGCCGCTGGGTGGGGAATGATCGCCCCCTTGCGCGAGTTTCAAGCCTTGCTGCTCTCCGTGGCGCCCGAAGCACGGGAAATCAGCTTGGGAGACCCACTCCTTGGACGGGTTCAGGCTGCGATTCAGAGCCTCGCCAATCGTCCTGACGAAATTGGGCCGAGCGACATCGCGGGCCTTTTGCGGCAAGCGATTCTGCGCAATCATCTCGCGCTTGGGGAAGACTCAGTTCTGCGAGTTCCAAAGGAACCTGGTTGGCCGACTAGCCAGGACTGGCAAGAGTTTGCCTGCGGTGCGGAGATGGCCGGAACGCAGCACTTCCTCGTGCGGCCGCAACCATGGACTCCGGCGTGGCTCGATAAGGATGCTCCCAGTGTGGTGGAAGCGGCAACCCGGGAACTGGTTCGACGTCCTTCACGACTTGTGCGTGGCGACCCCTTGGTCTTCGAGTTGGCTGGCATTCCGAACTATGTGACTCCAGGTCAGCGGGCGGCGGTTCAGGCGGCCTTCCTTCTACCTCGGGGTTCAACGGCAATCATCAGCCTGCCTACGGGCGGGGGGAAAACCCTCTCATTCCAATTGCCCGCCCTGGCGGGTTTGAGCCAAGGCGGTTTGACGCTTGTCGTCGTCCCGACGGTGGCTCTGGCGAAAGACCAGGAGGACCGGTTTCTCGCTCTGGCCAGATTGCGGAATGCCGACAACTCGCAAAACTGGTGTCCTTTGGCTTATCACAGCGGCCTTGACGAGGAAGCGAAGCGAAGAGTCCGGTCGGCTATTCGGGACGGAAGTGTTCCGATCGTCTTTACTTCGCCGGAGGCGATCATGGGACCGTTGCGCGGGCCGCTCTTCGATGCTGCGCGACAGGGAAGACTGAAACTGTTTGCAGTAGACGAAGCTCATGTGATTGCTCAGTGGGGGCAGGAGTTCCGTCCTGAGTTCCAGAGCATTGCAGGACTTCGGGACGCTTTGCTGGAAGCATGTCCGACTGCCGAGCAGTTTCGGACCCTTCTGATGACGGCGACTCTTACTCCCGATTGCTATGAGACGTTACAATTCTTGTTCGGTCGAGGAAACTGCCAACTCATCTCGGAATTGTCCCTCCGGCCTGAGCCAGGATTCCTGCTCTCTTTGGCTGCTCACGAGCCTGAACGGATAGCCAGAATCATGGAGGGGATCAGGTATCTTCCGCGACCTCTAATTCTCTATACCACTCTTCGGGGTCCGGCGGAGGAGTGGTATGACAGACTGCATGGCGCAGGGTTTCGGCGGTTGCGGATGGTGCGCGGCGGAGATCTCTCCGACGAAGAGGGCGAAGCGATACTGCGGGACTGGCGGCGCGGCGCGATCGATATCATCGTTGCGACATCGGCATTCGGTCTTGGAATGGACCAGGCGGAGGTGAGGTCTGTCATTCACGCATGCCTCCCGGAAACGATTGATCGCTACTACCAGGAAGTCGGCAGGGGTGGACGCGACGGCAACGCAGCAGCGGCCCTTCTCGTCAGCACTCCGAAAGATGAAGCAACCGCAAAGGGACTTGCGCACCAACAGATCATCAGTGTCGACCGCGGATTCGAACGCTGGGAGGCAATGTGGGTTCGCCGAGAGCCTATTGGGAACGGATCAAGTGTGGTTTCGCTGGATGCTCGCCCGGTAGATATTCCAGATACTGGCCCCCGGAATGTCTCCTGGAATCTTCGTACCCTTGTTCTGATGGCCCGAACGGGGCTGATCACCATAGTGCCTCATCTTCCGCCACTCATGGAGCCCGAGCAAGATGAAGATATTGCCCGGTTTGAGTTGCGGCGCAAGGAGATATTGAAAAAGTTCTCCAAGGAAGTAGCCGTTCGCATTCTGGATTCGCGCCACTCGGACAAAGTTCACTGGGACAAAGTGGTGGCACAAACAAGGGCGACTCTTCGCAGAGGGGACGAGCGCGCACAGGCCTTGGTCCAGGAACTTTGCAATCTGAAACGGCCACTCAATGAGATCTTCCGGGAAACCTATACCCTCTCTGACCCGCCGGTTCACCTGCCGCGCATGATGGGCAGTTGTCCGATTACACGCCGGAATGGCACTGTGAGTTTCGCCGCGGCCGAACCCGAACTCACGCTCCTTGCAAAGACGAATCTGACCCTTTCGGCCCCCTTCGAACGAGCACTTTCTCCCTGTTTGGACGAAGGAGGGCGTTGCTGGGTGGCTTACGATGGCATACCGAGCGATCCCAGAGACTTTCGCAGGTGGCATGAGAACTTCATAAGCCTGCTTCGCCATGCGGTTGCCGGTGGGGTTGTGGAGTTGTCGGTTCCAGACGGAACGCTGTCCCCCAAAGAGTGGTCGCAGCTTATAATGCGGTCTGCAAGTAATTTCATCCTTCGGGCCTCGCAGAGCGAAGAGGGCTCTAGGGCAGCGTGGCAAGTTCCGCGATTAACCCTGCTTGGAGCGCAACCGTTGACTACTGGAATCGTTGAGCAAGCGATGATCGTCCATCGTCCGTACCACATCATCGTCGTTCCTCGTTCTCAATCGGATCCGCTAGCGCCGCACCGGCGACTTCTCGACGTTCGCCGCCATCTCTCGATTGAAGACATTCTCGCGAGGCTTCAGGTATGAGCATTCTCAACCGCCCCTCCGATGGCCTGCTGAGTGTTTTGATCGCCTTGCGATCGGGACTGCTGGCATACGGCGACCAGCCCGAGACGGATCTTCTCGAGTTGGTCGCACCGCCTTCGGTTGTTGCGGACGGGAAGCCGGATATGGCGAAAAAGACGCTCACGCGCTGGAAGCAATTAGGGTTTTTCCGTGAGACGCGGGGCGCTATTGGCCTGAGTCCATCGATCGCGTCAATTGCCGCCGATGAAACAGATGGATTACGCGCGGCGATTCTGCGTTTAGTTCTTGCCCCAGAGAACAACCCTGGTCTTCAGAGCAGTGATGGCGAAGATGACGATAAATCGATGGCGTCCGATTGCACTCGGGCGCTCGCTTGGGTGCTCGCGCAGGATCCCTATTCCTTTCCATCGGTTTACTCCGGGGTGGAACTGCTTCAGAACCGGCAGGAGATCAGCCCGCGGGTCTTCGCCAACGATACGCGGTGGCAGGGCCTGGCCGAGTGGGCCGTTTTTCTTGGGGCAGGATTCACTTCTTCGCGCTCCGGCCTGACACTTTGCCCGGCGTTTGCTGTGCGAACCTTTCTCGATGAGGTGTTTCAGAAAACAACCGAGTTGCCGCAGGCAGAGTTCTTTCTCCGGCTGGCGGAGGCTCTTCCCATCGTGGATGGCGGTCAATACCGCATGATCGTGGAGGCGCAGACTGCACGCCCCTGGAGGAACCTGCGGCCTTCGGAAGTCTCGCCCTCCCTGTCGGCGGCGCTTCAGGCTCTGGAAGCCGCGGGAACGCTCCGGCTAGAGATGCGTTCCGATGCTCTGACGCGCACACTGCTCGGGCGAGGGGCCGCGGAAGTGCATGGGATAACCCACATTGTCCGGACGGGGGCTGCCTGATGCCCAATCGAGATCTATTGCGCTATTGGCCACGTCAAGAAGACGTCGCTGCATGCGTCAAGACCGATGCCGAGGCTTCGAGCGAAGCCGTTGCGCTCGCGGTTCATCAACCGATGCACTTTAATCGCCGTCTCATTGGAGGCGATGCAGGTTCTCTCACCTCATGCGACGAGTACGAGTTGCTTCGCGTTTTTACCCAAAAGAATTTACCGGATGGCCGCGTCATCGTTCCAATCGTAGGTAGTTCTGGAGTCGGCAAGTCCCACATCGTGCGTTGGCTGGACACGCAACTCCGCCACATGGAAGGGAAAGACCGGCGAGTTGTTATCCGAATTCCCAAAGGGACTAGCTTGAAGGGCGTTCTTGGCATCCTGCTCCAAGATCTCCAGGGCCCCCAATTCGATCAATACAGGCAGGAACTGCTCCGTGCCCAGGCAGAACTTGATGTAAAAGAAAGCGCGGGCCTTCTGTGCGAGATGCTGGCACACACCATTGGAGAATTTGGAGAAGAGGCAAAGCAGAAACAGCTTCAGAATCCCGCGGACCGAGATGCGCAGGAGCGAAGCGCATTCTGTCGCGCCGATATGCTTCCTACCCTGTTGCGGAACCAACTCCTTCGCGATCAGCACTTCGTTCGGAATCTTAATGGCGGCGATGGGGTCATCACGCGTCTCGTCGAGCAACTTACGGAAGGTCGAGTCGCTGGGGCAGTGGACGACCGCCAGCATCAGTTCACCGCAGAGGATTTGGTCTTCTCCGATCGGATTGACCGCGAAGGTCTCGGCCGCGCAGAAGTACGTGCGCTTTCCCAACTTGACCGACAGGACCGCAGAGTCGCTGCCACGCGCATTCTCAATGCAGCGCTTGACGAAGCGAAACAACGACTCCTGCGGCTCGATCCAACTGTCTCGGACCTCTTCAACGCCGTTCGCGAGCAGTTGCTGCGGGAGCAGAAGGAACTCGTCCTTCTTATCGAGGACTTCGCGGTGCTGTCGGGCATCCAGAAACAATTGCTGCAGGTCGTCATTAAGGAAGCTTTCCGAGACGGACGTCAGGTGCTGTGCACGATGCGAACGGCGCTTGCATATACGACCGGCTATATGGATACGGCGACCGTGCTCACCAGAGCCAACGTTGAATACAGAATTCCAAATAATCCGGGGAGCGAGGAGGAGATACTCGCGCGAATTGAACGGCTTGTTGGCGCTTATTTGAATGCGGCACGACTTGGCCAGGGTGCGCTTGAAAGAGCCTGGGAGAATGCGGATTGGTCTGAGAAATGGATTCCGCCCTTTAGAGCGTCAGTGGAACATGATGCTCGCGCAACGCTAGATGAGTTCGGCTCCTCTGAGGACAAGTACGATCTGTTTCCTTTTGACGCTCAAGCAATCCGGGAACTCAGCCGGGGCGGCTGCATTGAGAACGGCCATCTTGTCTACAATCCAAGATTCGTCATTCAAAATGTCATCAACAAGGTGCTTGTCCAGAGAGACCTCTTCGAGCATGGGCAATTTCCTCCCACTGGGTTTGGCGCACAGGATCGACCGCTTCCTGCGAAGGTCGTTGAGGACGTCAAACGCCGGGTCCCCATCGGAGAATTGGATCGCTATCTGGGCTTCCTCGCGTATTGGTGCGGATTTCCCTCCGCACTCAGCGAGATCGGCCCAATCGGACCGCGGGTCTTTCAAGCATTTGGCCTCGACAAAGATCGGCTTTCGCGCGGAGTTGACTTCTCCCCCCCCGTTATCCCGCCACGGCCGGCCACTGGAACCCAGTCCCCGCCAAAAGAGAGCGAACGGCCACGGAGTGATCAGGATCCGACTGAAGCAAAATGGGAAAAACTCCTCAATTCCTGGAGAGGCGGCCACATCCTTCCGCAAGTTGACGCCAATCAACTCCGAAGATGGATTGCTGATTCGCTGAGACTGTTCGTCGATTGGGACTGGGATCTGTATAGGCCCCTCAAAGACTTGGATGTGAAAGGCGCGGACATCGACAGTTGGCGCGAGCACATTTACATCCCCGGAGCGGCTGGGAATGGTGGACGAACCGCAGTTGACCCATTGACGATGGTCGCGATATGCGAAGACTCCGCCCTCGAGGATACGACGGCGAGCGCAAGCATCCAATCCGCTCTGATGGCGATCATCCGGTTTCACGCGGTTCACAAGGGCAGTTGGGATTACCCAGGCGCTGATGCTGACATGCCTCGCTACGCTGCGTTTGTTGAGGGCATCGCAGATCGCGCGCGAGCCTTTGTACGTCGCCGGTATTTCAAGTCGGACTGGGATCCGATTCCGGCGCTCGTGCAAGGTCTGCTGACGGGCGCACGTGTCCTTGGTTTTGAACAAGCAACTAAGGATAAAAATCATGTGTCCCTGATGCAGGCACTGTTTGAGTCGATTCCGAACTCCACTCCGCCGGTTGCGCCGGTTTCCGAAACGGATGAAGATACGACAGGCTGGAGCGAGTTTACAGACGCTCTCAAGCGCTGCCGGCGAATCAGCGCGAAGGAATTGCGAGACCAGCCATCCTGGCAAGGCCATCTTCTCGATTTAGTTGGCGCTCGGCAAGGGCAAGCGGAAACAGTGCACGCGATCAATGTCCTGCGATTGAAACCGGCACTTGAGCAAACGGTCACTTCCTGGGAGTTCAACGCGAGTCTTCCAACACAGGCGGGAGTAGCGAGTTATTCCGATTTCCGAACCACGTATCAAGAAATTAAGAAGCTAAGTAGTGCGGTTCCAAAGGCACAGCAACGTCTGCGCGAATGGCACGAGGAAATCCAGGCGTGGATTGGCAGCGATTTCGATAAAGACAGCCTCTACCGCGAATTGAAGGAGATCATTGAGGGGGCACGGGACTCGGGTGTCGCGAAGGATCTTGATTCGAAGGGATTGCTGATGTTGCTGGACGAGTTTCGGACCGCTAAAGTTGCGCTTGCCTTGCAAGACGCCGCAAAGTTGGACACTGGCGCGCCACGCGGACTTGTCCTCACCATACTGGGCCGCGATCACCAGAGCGCAGTTCGGATCTGCCAGCAACTTCATACTCGGCTTGATGCGTTTTTCGGGGCGATCGAAGGGGAACTGGCGAACGAAGCGCTGAAGTACGGCGAAGATCCCATCAAGGAAGCTATGAACTCGCTCACTACGGAAGCTAGAGCACTCGATCAGGTGCTGGAAAGTGTGGGAGCGCTATGACTCTGCTCGAGCACTGCCGCACGGTGCGCTCCCAGATCGAAAGCAGGAATGCTCTGCGCCTTGCACACCGGGAGGCCGAGGCGTTTCGTAACCGCGCCGAGGAATTGAAGGAAGCGCGAGATCACATCGCCGCTGAATTGGCTCGCCTTATCGTCCTCCGAGACAAGGGAGTGATTGTCGTAAAGCCGTCGATACCTTCCAAGGCGAGAGAACAGCTCGGCGAATTCTCGACTCGTCTTGAAACCGATACACCAGATACCGGAAAAGACTTCGGCCTCCTCAAGCGCGCCGTTGACAAGGTCGCGAGAGAGGTAAGCGCATCCAACATCAAGGCGCTGGAGTCGGTTAGCCGCGACTTACCGGCGATCGAGGAAAGCTTCCTCAGACAGGTTGAGCAGATTCCCGGTTATGCAGAACAGGTGGCAAATATCCGGCAGCGGCGCGACGCCCTTCTCCGGAACCTGGATCTGCAGTCGATGAATGCCCAAAGCCTTGCGGATTTTCTCGATAAGCGGGACCAACTTCGAGACCTGGCGGATCATCTCAAACCGGACGAATTCCCGAAAGAGGTTCTCGAATTCTTCAGGGCGACTCGACAGGGGGGCGCCCCTCTTGAAAAATTCACATCTGTGGTGCGCGAGTGGCTCGAACAGAGAGGGCAACTCAAGAACGTGCGAGTCACCATGATCCAACGCTAATCCGATAGATGGGGCAGTCATGACCGCCGACAGTTGCGCAGCAGAGTTCCTAGGACAACTCGAACGGGAAGAGATGAGCGTTCTCACCTGGGGGCTCACCGACGGCTTTTTTTCAGAATACGAGCTTGAAGAGAGAGCGGAGCAATTTCTTGCTCGAGGTCAAGCGTCCGGCGTAGCGCCCCCCTTCGACTCTCCTTGGGAACTCGTTGAAGCTCTGCTTGATCGTCAACTGGTGTGGAAGTTGCCGGAGACCCAGAGGTACCGGACACGGATGGCCGAGACGCTGCGGCTCTTCGCCCGGCTTCGGCAGATCTTTCCCGACCCGCAGAATGCGGCGTGGAGAAAAGCACCCAATCTTGTCGCGGATTATCGTCTTATCGTTCGTCCGCGCCTGTACCCGATGCGTAACGTCCTGCCCTCTGTATTGTTGGAGGAGCTGAGAAGTCAAATCTCTCTATCCGAACTTGAGGAGAGCGTAATTCGTGCACTCCTTCGCGTCGGTACCCCGGAAGAGAGGCATTTGGCCCGTTTCCAGGTGAGAGCGACCGATCGCATTCTTCGCATGGCGGGCCAGGACGGAACGTATGGAACTGTAGTTTCTGCTGGAACTGGGAGCGGCAAGACGTTGGCCTTCTACCTGCCCGCATACACGGCTATGGTAGCCCGCCTGTCCGGAGAGTACTGGACCAAGTGTCTCGCGCTGTACCCAAGAAACGAGTTGCTCAAGGACCAACTGCGAGAGGCTCTTGAAAATTCCAGGCGGATTTCTGCGACACTCGTTGCTCACGGAAAGCGGAAGTTGGTTGTAGCCGCGTTGTATAGCGGTGTTCCATATGCCGGGCGCAACATTCTTGCGGGAAACTTCGATTCCTGGCGTCAGTTGAACATTGACGGAGGGAAGGCTTTTGAATGCCCCTTCGTGCGATGCTTGAAATGCGGCCAATCGATGGCATGGCTAGAGAGTGATATCCAGCAGAATGTTGAGCGCCTGGTTTGCACCGAATCCCGGTGCAGCGAACGAGTAGAGCCGGATGAAATTCGCTTGACGCGTGAGCGGATGCTGGCCGAACCTGCCGATGTTCTCTTTACTTCTACGGAGATGCTGAATCAGAGATTGTCCTCGACGCGCTATTCTCGCCTGTTTGGCGTCGGCGTCAGATCGGATCGCCGTCCGGAGTTTGTCCTTATCGACGAGGCGCATGCTTACGAAGGAGTCCACGGCGCGCATGTCGCTCTGGTTTTGAGACGATGGAGGTATGTTGCCCAAGCTCATCCGCACTTTGTGGGACTATCAGCAACTTTGGCAGACGCTCCGCGGTTCTTCGCGGAACTGGTGGGAATCGGGCCAGGGAATGTGGCAGAGGTATGGCCGGAGCCGGAGGAATTGCGTGGCGAGGGCGCCGAATACCTGCTCGCACTGAGAGGCGATCCCTCATCCGGGACGAGCCTGCTTTCAACAACCATCCAGTCGTTGATGTTGCTGCGGCGCGTCCTCGCTTCTGGGCGCCGCGATCCGAACTTTGGAAGCCGGGTGTTTGCCTTCACGGACAATCTGGACGTAATCAACCGGCTCTATCACAACTTGCTGGATGCCGAGGGATGGGACTCTTTTGGCCGGCCGAATCAGGCCCGGGCGCTGGGCTCCCTAGCAAATCTCCGCAGCCCCACTCTGCCAAACGCCCGCGAACGATTTGAGATCGGCCAGAACTGGGCAATCGTAGAAGACATTGGACATGTTCTCGCGCCGGGCGCTCGCGTCCGGGTCAGCCGGACCAGTTCGCAGGATTCCGGCGTCGATGCAAACGCCGGAATCGTCGTCGCAACCTCGGCGCTCGAGGTAGGTCTCGACGACCCCGAGGTGGGGGCCGTCTTGCAGCACAAGGCGCCCCAGAGTCCGGCTGCGTTCCTTCAACGGAAAGGCCGCGCCGGAAGGCGACAATCAATGAGGCCCTGGACTGTCGTTGTTCTGTCAGACTACGGGCGTGACCGAGTGGCTTATCAAGCCTATGATCAGCTGTTTTCCCCTTATCTTCCAGCGCGCCATCTGCCGCTTGGGAACCGGGCGATCCTAAGAATGCAAGCGACATTCGCCCTTTTCGACTGGCTCGCGCTTCGGTTGCCCAGGAATGAATGGGCCGATCCGTGGGTAGACTTCTCCCAACCGGCATCCGAGACTCCAAACCCACGGTATGCGCCTGGTGCAGCCAGACGGCAGGGCCTTTATGCCGGATACCTGCGCAGCCTGCTCGAAGAGGCGACAGTTCGTGAAGAGTTTGAACATTTCCTGCGCCGGTCCCTGGCCTGCAATGAGCAGGATGCGACTGCAATTCTCTGGGAGCCCCCGCGGGCCCTGTTGACGGAGGCTGTGCCGACGCTGCTGAGACGGTTGGAACGAGGATGGCACAAATCCGACGGCGCAGGTCTTGAGCAGCACGAATTTCGCGAACCGTTGCCTGAGTTCGTGCCGCGGGCCCTCTTCAGTGACCTTCAGCTTCCGGAGGTGACCGTCCGCATTCCCCAGCAAGGACAACTACCTCAAAGATTCGAACCAATGCCTGTGGCGCAGGCAATGCGGGAGTTTTCTCCGGGCCGTGTCTCTCGGCGATTCGGCGTTGCGCACGGGCGTGAGCGTCATTGGATTCCGCCTGGCAATGGCTCTGAAGTCGTGATCGACAGTTTCTGTCCATCTGTAGACCGAGTAGACCTGGGCAGATCTCGCTATATCAGGAGCGACGGCGTCGAAGTGTCTGTTCCCGTATTTCGGCCCTTTGCCATCGATGTCGCTCTGACTCCGCAAAGCGTGCAGCAGTCTTCAAACTCGTTTCTTGAGTGGCACACTGAGATTATTCCGACGGCCGCAGGCCAGGCGGTAGATATTCCGGATGGATCACCCTGGCGGGAAATCCTGAAGTCGATTCTCGTCCACTCGCACAATCTTGGACTTCCTATAGAAGTTCGCCGCTTCGCAGTTGGTGCAATTGCGTCGGTCGGGCGCGGGACCGGACCTCAGGTCGTGAGCGACATGAAATTTGTCCGGAATTCTCGGGAGGACACCACCGAACCGGCCGGGGTCGGATTCGTTGGAGATGTGGACGGTATCCAGGTGGTCTTCCAATATCCTGTAAAACTCCATCAACTGTGTAAGCGCGACGCTCGGCTTGTTCGCGGTCTCAGGACGGCGCGGTTTCGAGATCTAGTTCGAACAGCACCGATGTTGAATGGTCTGGCAAATGATTTTCAGCGCGAGTGGCTGGCCCAGGTCTATGTTTCCACGGTGTCCGCAACAGCGTTGCTTGAATCCATGAGCATTGAACAGGCCGCGGATGCTGTGCACCGGCGAACCTCCAAAACAACCACCAAGGAAGTGCTCGAGACCATCCTGCAATGGAGCGACGATGACCCCGATTCCGATGGCAACGCACAGTGCGCGGATGATACGGTTCCACGGCGCCTAAAGGAGCTTTCCGATCTGCTCGACCATCCCAGCACGAAGGAAGCGCTTCATCAGACGATCGGTGCACTTTGGCACGACATCGACGAGGATTGGGAGGGCTGGCTGCGAGCCCGGTTCAAGTCAGGTCTTGGCGCAGCGTTCATTGACGCAACGCAGACCCTATGCCCTCGCATGGATTCCGGGACGCTCTTACTTGATTTGCGCGCACGGACGGAAGACGGCGAAAGTCTTCGACGAGCCGACTCTCCCGATACCGACCAGATTTGGATTACTGAGTCAACTATTGGAGGGATGGGTTTCGTTGAAGAATTCCTGAAAGGCTACCTCGATGATCCGCGCAGGTACTTCCGCCTGTTCGAAGCAGCGCTCGCTCCCTCCGATCTCGAGTTCGCATCGGAAGAGCTTGGACGTGTACTTGAGATGGCTACATCCGGGCGCGTGGAGTGCCAACCTCTGAGTCTGGCGTTTGGTTCGGCTCGCGAATCCAGCTCCCACGCGGATACAACAACCGCGCTCAGAACCATCCGCAATGAACTTGCTCACAACGGCGTCCAGCCGACGCCGACTCTCATGATCTCGTTAAATACGCGCATTCTTCAGCCGGGAAGCAATGCGGAGACCGACCGGTTTCTCGCACGATCCCTTGAAGAATGGACGGATGCCGAGCGGCGCCTTGGAATCGACATCGATACGCGCGTCTTTGCCTTTGTGAAGAGTTTCGATTCCTCTCTTGATGAAGCTTTGCATCTGAACCTGGACGCCAATCCCAATGACGCGAGAGTGTGGCGGTACGGGGTCCTGAACGGGATGTTTTGGCCTCGTGGAGCGCAAATTCGAGGCGAATCACTTCGGACATGGAACCCCTACGAGCGACTTCCCGACTGCGACCGATTGATGCTCCTCACGGCGCTCACGCGAGTGACCCGAGAGGTCCTGGTTTCCACCCCGTCCTGGTTCGAAGAGCTCGCCAGTCACCTTGAACAATATGGAACTGCGGAGTTGGTTGCTGAAAGTGGACAGTCGAAAGTACTGGCAGAGGCGCTTTTACGGATAGGCGGACAGCCGGTCGATTCCGGCGCACTTCTCGTTCACGCGCGCGTGACCGGTATTCGGCGCGAAGGGGTCCGAATCATAGCCGAAATTGAATTGCCGGAGGCCTTCCAATGAGCGCCCGCCGGCAGTTTCTGCAAAGCGCAGCCGACTCGCGAAACTCCGTGCGCGAGCTCCTGCAGATTATCTTTACTGCGGAGTTGCTTTCGCCGAGCCGTTGCTTATGGATTATTTCGCCTTGGCTCCGGGATGTTCCAGTGCTCGACAACACAACTGGCTCGTTTCTTTCTCTGTGTCCGGAGTTTCCGCGAACTGACGTTCGTCTCAGCCTGGTGCTTCGGGAACTTGTCCGCCACGGATCGCAGCTGATCATTGCCACTCGCCCTGAGGCAGCCAATCGTCAAGTCGCCGACCAATTGCGAGGGAGCCTTGACGACGGAGAGGTGGTCTACCTCGAGCGGGCGGAATTGCACGCGAAGGGAATCGTAGGGGACGGATTCTCGCTGAGCGGATCGATGAACCTTACCTTCAACGGCGTTGACCGGCTCACCGAGATGCTCGACTTTCAGACAGAGAGAGGGGCAGTCGAGCAATTGCGTCTTTCGTTTCAGCGGGAATACGGGGGGCGTATATGAGTTTCGAGACCGAATTCTTCGGGCCTGGGAACCGCCTCCGGTGGGAAGCTATTCAGGCGAATACCCTTTCCCCGGACATTCAACTGAGACTTGGACCGTTCCTCGAAGACTTGCAAAGCAATCTGGAGGTCCTCGCACTTCCTTGCGTGCGAGAGGACGGCCGGGTCCAATGGTACATCGTATGCCAATCGCCGCGCGTAACACGGGTAGCGAGAGACGAGGTACGCGCTTTTCTCGGACCTACCTACTCGGATTTTGAAGGGAAGTCAAAGCCACTCGATCCGAACGATCCTGTAGAGGCAGCAGTCTTGACGGAGTATGGCGAAAACGCATTCTGGATCGCCATCGGAAGCCGGCACATTATCGACGCTGCGCGCGAACGCTTGCGTCTGATGATCCAGATCCAGGGCGAAAGGCCGACTCGATATGCAAAGCGCATTCGTGCGGTAGGCAGAATCCTGCGCGATTTTGAGTATGCTCTTTTGGCCGCAGATGGAGTGACGGCAGAGGAATGCATCGAAGAGTTGCGAGCGGCAGGGAAACTGAGCGCCTCAAATCTGCTGTTCTTAGAGATCAGACGGCTCGCCGCCTGTGGGAACTGGGACGCGGTCCTTGCTCTTCCTGAACTCGACTCACTTCTTGCAATTGCGCGACCCCGCCGGGTCACCGAGGCGCTTATTCGCGCCGTTTATTGCTCGCGCCTGAGAGGCTTCGAAAAGGAAAATCGGCCGGCTGAAGCAGTTGCACACTTTCGATCTGAGATCTTTGACAGTTTTCGCGACCTCTACAAGACGCGTGCCAGTCTCGCCGGGTGGGAAGTCGACGCTAGCTTCCTGTTGGTTGCGGTTCAATCGCGTGAAGGGCGACAAGAGGCCGTCAATTCAATCCTTGAGCGTTACTCCGCAGGCTCCGCTCAGCGCGCCTATCTGGAAGCGATTGCCGAGCAGATTGCACCCACGGAGCAGGCACCGCATACAGCACTGCTTGCGACCGCCCGAGCGGCATTCGCTGAGGCTGATATAGATCGAGCTTTCGAACTATCAATCAAGCTGCCGCCGTCGTTTGACCGCGCCGCATTGCTGCTTCGTTGCGCAAGAGATATGGGAACTCTCGCGGCGGCAAAAGCAGCAATCGCGTCTCTTGATACACTCTCGGAGAAGGACCGGGGGCGAGTTGATCGGCATATTGTTCTGGGCCGAATTCGTGACGACCTCACGCAACTAAGTGCAAATGATTCTGCCGGGTCACCGGAAGCGACCATCGCTCGGGACATCCCCGTGGACTGGATTGCGTGGCTGAGACGTCTTACCACTCCTGAGCCCTGGAAGGCTGCCGTATCTGTCGCTGAGACCGCAGCGCGAGAGTGGGCTCTCGACGGTCTTCTTGAGAATCCTTCTGACGTTCAGAAGATTGCCGAATTACTTCTCGCGCAGAGGCCGGAATGGGGGCAGGCGGCGCTCCAGGATGCGCTTCCATTTTTCCTTGAGTTTTGTGAACGCGCAGAGAGCGACACGAGGCTAAGAGCGGTCTATGAGAGTCTATTCTTGACCGTGGCACTGGATGCGTTCGTGTCTATGCCCCAGGTCTTTGCCCTCCTCAGAATCACGTCAGCACGACTTGCATTGGGAATTTCAACTCAGGACTATGTTGAGATCCTCCGGAGTTTGTCCTTTGCAATCCAGACCGTTGAAAGTCCGGCTGTGGTTGAGAGCGCACTTGACGCAATTGAGATGTTGATCGGTGAGCCTTGTCCTAATGTCCGCGAGCGGGAGCAGTTCTTCCTCAATGTAGCTGGCGTGTTTCGGCGCTGGTATAGGCGCATAGATACAGCACAGTTCGCTCTTCTAAGAAGCCTGGGAGAGGAAATTGGGGTGAGTGACGGTCTTTCCGAGGAAGAACTAGAGCCGATTCCTGGGGACGCCGGCACAATTTGGACTTCGCTAATCGGCAAGAAGATAGCAATTTATTCTCTCCAAGAATCTGCGCTGCGTCGCACTGCAAGTGTACTTCGCAAACTTTGCCCTGGTGCACGCGTCGACACATTTCATGACCATGTCGGAGGTTCGCCGTCACTTCGAGCGGCATCCTCGACATCTGATATTTTCGTCCTAGCAATTGGATCGGCGAAACACGCCGCTACCGGGTTCATCGAGGGTCGAAGGCCAAAGGGACTCGCTACGTTGTACGCCCGCGGCCGAGGAAGTGCGGGTATCTTACACGCCCTTGGCCAGCACCTTATCGCGGAAGAATAGACCTCATATTGGAAACACAACTTAGGACCGGTGACACCGATAACAAACAGTTTTATCTGGCGTCAACTAATCTTTCCGGTCAACGACAATCGATGCGAATTCGAAGGCGGATGAGCCCGTAAGCGTTTGGTCTGTCCTCTCTGGCCTCTCGGTTACATTTCAACTTCTTGTGTTGGTCATATCCGCCAGCAAAATCGGCCATAGAGGTGATCACCGGCTTTTTGCCTTCAGAGACAACTCCGGCGGAAGATATGCTTTACCGCCGACGCCAGACAATTGTCGATACGCAGGGTGCCCGGCAACCTTCCAAATTAAGAGGTTGTCTTGCCGAGAGGGCAGGGAACCCATCCACATCATAGGTTCTGCGGACAGGAGCGGCTCCCGGATCGGTGACAAGTAG
>CAYVMS010000010.1:0-34883 GCA_964452615.1 uncultured Occallatibacter sp. | reverse complement strand
GACCTGGCGCGAAGACTCCCCGCCGATATGAACAATGGCGATATCCGGCCAATACCAAATCGAATATCCGGCATCTTTGATGCGCTTACACAGGTCGACTTCCTCGTAGTAGAGAAAGAACCGCGGGTCGAAGAGGCCAATCGACTCCACCACTTCAGCGCGCACAATCGCGTAGGCACCGGGAACCCAATCGACTTCGGCTGCCTCCATTGGATTTGCCCAGGTGCGGTCGGCACGCCCAAAAAAGCGCGAACGCGGAAAGCGCGCGGCAAGCCCGGAAAGAGTCAGCAAATCG
Organism: uncultured Occallatibacter sp.; assembly: GCA_964452615.1. Lineage (GTDB taxonomy): Bacteria > Acidobacteriota > Terriglobia > Terriglobales > Acidobacteriaceae > Telmatobacter. Next base: position 34,588 of record CAYVMS010000010.1, on the reverse strand, counting down.
TTGAAGATCGTGGGAAACATACGCGCCGAAGGCTGCCACGAGCCATCGCGTCCGGTCAGACGTCCGCCGCCAAGCCCCACGCGAGGGCTCGCGTCCATGTGGGCCACCGAGCGCTCCAGCGATCCTGCGGTCAAGAATGCATCGGAGTTGAGAAGCACAATATATCGTCCGGATGCCGACCGAAGGCCGAGGTTGTTTGCCGGGCCAAAGCCGAGATTGACTTCACTGCGTATCAACAACACATCCTGAAACTCCTGCTCGACCATCGCGGGAGATCCATCCGTCGAAGCGTTATCGACCACAATGACCTGTACGCGTAATGCACCAGTCTCGCGAAAGACCGAGCGCAGGCATTCGCGAAGCACGTCGCGCGTGTTGAACGACACAATTAAGACAGTAACGTCGAATTGGAAGGAAGTAGAAGTCAAATATGAATGGCCCTTTCAAATATTCCTGGGTACGTTATCGATGAAGACAGATGCGAGTGAATTCACATTTTCCGGCAGATTGTAAAACTCGTGGACACGCTTCCTGCCTGCCAGCCCAAGGCTGCGACGCAGGAGCGGGTCTTCAACGAGACGTCCGAGAGCCTCGGCCAACACCTCGGCCGAGGATGCAGGAACAAGCAATCCATCGAGCCCATCGCGAATCAGTTCTGGAATTCCGGCAATGACGGTGCTTACGCATGGCACCTCCATCGCCATCGCCTCCATCAATGCGACTGGAACACCTTCGGCAAAACTGGCGAGGGCAAAGATGTCCGCCTGACCAAGCAAATGCCGCGTCTCGCCGTGGCTCTTGGCTCCTTCAAAGACCACCGAAATTTTCTCACGCTTCGCAAACATCTCCAAATGCTTTCGGTCTGGTCCGTCGCCCACCAGACGCACCACTATAGGGCAGCCCTTGGAGTGCAGAATTGCGCAGGCGCGTAACAAAATCAATTGGCCCTTCGAGGGGACCAGCCGGCCCACGCAAACGATCTCCAGCGTTTGATTGGGCTTAGGCTGGGCGCGCACCGGCGAGAATACATTCGGATCCACACCCAGGCGCGCCACGTGCATCTTGTCCCAATGCTCCGGAGATGCAATGCGCATCAGTTGGCTGCGGCAAAAGTTGCTGATGCACAGGATGAATTTTGCGCCTTCGACCTTCTGGCGAAGATAGAACTTCTCAACATCGTAGAACTCGTCCGGACCATGCACGGTCATGGAGTACGAAAATCCCCATGCGATCGACGCCAGCATACCCACCGTCGCTACTGGCCCGCAGAAGTGTATGTGCAGGTGGCGATGACCGCGCGAGAGCATCCAATCGCCCAGGATTAGCGCCTCGGCGAAGTAGAATAGCGCATAGAGAGTTGCACCTGGAGCCCACCGCCCCAGACGCAGAGCAGCAACCAACCCGCGGAAGAAAACTTTTGGCCTGACCAGAAGCGTTCTTGCTGCAACCGTCGCTGCATGTATGGCTCCCGCTGACTTGATGTAAAACGTCTCATTTGCTTCCTCAGCTTCAAGTTCCGGCATCGATGAGCGCGAACGATCGGGCTGGTTGATCGAGGCGACCTCGACGGTGAAGCCGCGCTTTCTTAACTCCAGAATTTCATTCAAAAAAAAGGTGTGCGAGACAGCCGGATAGCGGCTCAATAGGTAGAGCAACCGGGGGCGCACTGCATCCGGGATCTTAGCCGTCAAGACCTCCGAAGCAAGTTCAACGTCTGGTCTTGATTCCACATTTGACATGATTCAACCCCCGAATTGCGGCTAGAGTTCTCCGAGAAACCTACTGATAGCCTCGGCCGGAGATGCCTTCAGTTGTGTTGGGAAGCTGCGCTGGGAGAAATCGTGGTTGCCTTCAACTCTCGCGGAACATCCGAATTCGCCGCAACTGAACAATAGATGCCGATCACCTTATCAATCTTGTGTTGCCAGTCAAAATCGCGAACCGCCCGTTCGCGCCCCGCGGCTCCCATGGATTTGGCTAGACCGGGAGAAACGATCATCATCCGCATCGCTTCGGCAAAGCCGGTCACCAAAGCCTCATAGCTTTCTGGCTCCACAAGCACTCCGCAGGAAGCGTCCAGATAGTCTGCCGGACCGCCCCAACTGGTGGCGATCACCGGCTTGCCCATGGCCATGGCTTCAAGCACCACGGCGCCGCCGCATTCATACAGGCTGGGAAGAACCAGCGCTACGGAGCTCAGTAGGCGATTAGCGCATTCGGTCTGTGTCAACCATCCTGTAAAGTGGACACGATCCTTCAACCCCAATTCCACGGCCAAAGATCGCCATGATTCCAGCATTGGGCCGTCGCCAACGATTTCGAGTTCGGCTAATGGAAGTTTTTCGACCGCTCGAATCGCAACATCTACAGCCTTCCAATCCACTAGGCGTCCAACGAAAATAAAGCGCGGAACCGGTTTTACTGCGGCCACTTGTGCGCCCTGCCATACGCCAGTGTCGACTCCATTCTCCACCAATTCGATCAACTTGCCGCGAATTCCAGAAGGCAATGCGCGACGCGTACGGTCATTGGCCACCAGCACCACGCTTGCATGCTTTTTCCCGGGCAGCAGCGTGTTGCCGGCGTTCGCGAACAGGCGGGCAAAGGCAAGCGCCGCGCGGCTTATCAACGATTCGGAGCGGCGAAAAGCCGGAGGATATTCCATCCCGCCATTCAGCGGTCCAATCACCACCGGAACGCCCAGGCCAAAGATTGCGGAAGGAAAGCGCGGAGCGACCGGAATAGGCTGGTGAATAACGTCGATGAGTTGATCGTGTATCAACCTGCGCACGATGTCGCGTTGACAAAATTGAGTAATCAGTTGGTTGCTAAGTCCCAAAGTGGTTTCAGACAACCGCCTGGGAAGATAACGGCTTAGATGGAAAAGAACCTTCTGAATCCATAAGTCTGGGACAAACAAAATGCGACCGATTTCACTCGGGAACAATTCAAGAACATCGCTTGCACATCGCGAGTGCACAACCATCCAGCATTCGACGCCGCGCGACCGCAGCAAGCGGAAGTAGTGAACGGGAAGAATAGCCTCTCCACCGAAGCGTGTCGAGGCGTTCTCGGCAACAATACATATTCGCATACACGCTCACGCAGTGCGGAAAATTTGGTAGTATCCCATCGCTTGCAGCATTCTCTTGAACGCCAGTTCTCGCGCGTATTGCGCAGGAGTGAGTTCCTCGAAGGGAAGCACGCGGCCTGGCTGAGGGAGTGTAGCCCGCCCGTCCAGTAAGCCCGATTCGCGACCTTTGTGCAGCCACCACTTTGCCTCGCCGCCGGCGTGAAAACACTTCAGGCCGGCCCAGGGTTCCGATTTCAGAATGTGTTGCCCACTCACGCCCAGTTTGGTCATGACTCGTTTTGCCGGCGACCGGCGCCAGCATTTCCAGTACTCGGGGTCGAGATATCCTCCGCCGACCCGCATGGCCAGCGCCGCCCACACAATCGCTTCCACGTGCATGATGCGCGGCAGCTCAGTTCCACCCAATCTGCCGATCAGCCAGTCAAGCCAGGTCAGGTCGGCTGAGGCGCGCCAGTGTGACACCCCGATGTCCACGTGGTTTGCAAGACGAATGCTATGGCCGATCGCTGTCTTCACTACCTCGGGCGGAAAGAGGCAGTTCGGCTGCTGCCACATCAGCAGCAAGCCGTTCTCGGGCGTTGCCTCAAACTTAAAGCGATTGGGAAAATAAAGGTCCGGATCGAGGAGAATCATTTCCTGACCAGGATCGCTCACCAGAAGCGGGTCGGTAATCTTGCGCCAGCAGGGATGACCGTGGCGGAAAGCGCGCAGATGATCGTACCCCGCGAAGAGCGCCTCCTCCCGTTCAGCCAAATCCTGCTCCGAATATACAGTCCATCGATGCGATTTTGAATCGAGCGCCTTCAGCGTCTCAGTCAACTCTTCTTTGTCCCGCTCGGAGTCGGTAATCAGATGCAGATGAATCACCTCAAGAGAGTTGCAAAACAAGCTCTCCAACGCATCTCTGGCATAACCAAGAGAGCGCGGGGAAAGCACCATATACACTTCGCGCGTGTTAGGCATCTTGTAGGCTCCTTGTTACTTTGTGACAGCAGCTGGCTCATCCATGCGAACGCCGGCTTTGCTTGAGTGATACTGAACGGGTCGTACCACCCCGGATCGTACTGCCTCGGACCTTTCAAGGCAGGCCCGGAGCTCCGCAGCCAGGACCTGGATGTTCGGTTCGCGGAAGACCAGATCATGGTCGCCGGGTAGTTCGACCACCTCAACGCCACCTGATGCGAGGGGACCCCACCCGAGGTCCAGTGGTAGCCGGGGATCAGGCTGCACGGTTGTGCGGAAGAGCGTCACATGGCCAGACCAAGGCAGTGGCTGGTAGTTCATGGCCGCTACCCAGGTAATATCGTCGGTGCTTTTCATGAAGGAAGGCACGGAGCGAAAGCCGAGGGCGACAGCGAGACTGTAGATGCGCCGCAGGGTTCGCGTAAACAGCTTTTTCCGCAGATACTCGACCCTTTCCCGTAACGAGAGATCGGAGAGATTTCCCAGAAAGCGCGCGATTCGCCGATCAACCTGCACGCGCACCGAATCATTATGTTGCGCCACAAGGACGCAGTCGCGCTGGCGGCTATCGAGCATTCCAAGCAGTTCCACATGCTCACCTTTGGTGCGCAGTTGATTCGCGATTTCAAGAGCAATCGTACCGCCGAATGAGTATCCCAGAAAATAGTACGGGCCTTTGGGCTGGAGTTCCTGTATCTCGGAAAGATAGAATGCTGCCTGATCTTCCAGGCGAAGAAGCGCCGGCTGTCCAGCCAGCAGCGACTGTGCCTGTATCCCATAAATCGGATGGTTTGTACCGACCAGCATGGCGAGCTGATAGAAGCGGATGACATTTCCTCCCGCGCCGTGAATGATAAACAGTGGAGCTGCCGTCCCTCCGGGCTTCATAGGTACGATCGATGAACTGCCGTTTGCAGAGAGCCGCTGCGTCACCAACCCAGCCATTCGCTCAACTGTGTGCCCAGAGAACAGCGAGGCAAGACCAAAATTGAGCGAGTAAGTTTTGTTGATTCGGGAGATAATTTGCATTGCTGCCAGTGACCGCCCGCCTAGATCAAAGAAGCTGTCCCGAATGCTCAGATTCGTGACACCTATCGCCGTCTCCCATATCTTTGCAATCTGTGCCTCAAGTGCGTCGCGGGGCGCCACATATTCTTCGCTGCGCTTTTCGGCCTCCGGCGTTCCAGGGTTCACTCCGTCGTTCAGATGCAGATTCCGGTTATCTGCTTCTTCAGCGGCCTCGCGTTCAGCAATTCCGTTTGAGCCCGCCATGAGATGCCGCCCGGTTTCATCTTTGGCCGCATCTCGTGCCGGACTCTCTGCGTTCGATAACGTGGATTCGAGAATCGTCACAAAGAGGTTGAGGATACGCTGGATCGTCGAAACGCGAAAAAAACCTGGGTTGTATTCCAACTGGAGGCGGGGGCCTTCGGTGCGTTCCACGATGCTCAGCATAAGATCGAAAGTCGTTCCCGGACTGACGGAGCGCAGAGGAACGATCTCCAGGGACGGAGTTTTCTGGGCCTGCATGAAGGCCTTCTGGAAAATGAAGTACACCTGGAGAGAAATATGATTCTTGTCATGGCAGAAGAACTCGTCGCTGTTCAGATCCTCGAAGGGCAGATCCTGATGAGCTAGCGCGCCCACTGTCCAGTTGCGAACGCTTTCGACGATCGAGCCGAGAGTGTCTTCCTTCTCAATCCTGACGCGGATAACTTGGGGATTCGAAAAGGGGCCGATCAGGTTTTCCGTCTCCTGGCGACGATTGGCGCAGGGTGTGCCGATAAGGATGTCACCCTGGCCAGTGAGCCGGTGCAGCATCGCCGCGTAGACCGACAACATCAGCATATAAAGCGTCACTCCGCGGACCGCGCAGAAATCCCGCGCCTGCCGTACCAGATCGGGAGTTAGCAGAAGAGTTTCTATATTGCCCTGCTCCTCGACTCCGCTGCCAGGAAAGTCCCTCTGGATTCGAAGCGGCTCAAAATCTCCCCCCAGGGCCTTGCGCCAGTAATCGAGATACGCCGCCGATTCATTCCCCTTTCGCCACTTGTCAAGCCAGACGGCGAAATCGCCGAACTGAATGGGCAACTCCGGCAGCGCAGCGGGGACTTGGCGCATCAGACCGTCATAGATCGCGGCAAAGTCGCGAAGCACCACGCCGTTCGACCATCCGTCGCAGACGCTGTGATGAATCGTGAGCAGGAGTATGTGCTCGTCAGCTCCCATCTGGATCGCCCGGGCGAAGAGCAGTGGACCCTTCTCCATGTCGATCTGGATACGCGCTTGCTGATTGATGATCTCGTCGGCTTTCCTGCGCTGCGCATCTTTCGGCAGATGACGCAGGTCATCTATAGGCAGCGGTACTTCGATGGGTGAATGAATCACCTGCGATAGCTGGCCATCCACTTCTTCGAAGATGGTGCGCAGGGACTCATGGCGGCGCACCAGTTCCTTCAGTGCCGCTGCCGCCACATCCGGAGAGAATCTTCCCCGGCAGGTCCATGCGATGGGCATATTTAGCGAGTGATTGCCAGGATGCATCTTGTGCAGCAACCAGAAACGCGTCTGGCAGGGTGTCGCCGGCATCACGAAGACATCCGACTCCGGTCCCGTCGTTCGGCACTCGTCCTCTGAAGAGGTAATCGTCTTGTCCTGTGAGCTTTTCATCAGGCTTTCGTTCTCCGAAACTTTTCCCTCGAAACAGGTGCAATGGCGGGGCCAGCGGCAGCGTTTTCAGGGTTGGAGATTCTGGCCTCTCCAAGAGCGGCTGATAGATTGGCTATGGTGCGGTGTTGAAAGATTTGTGCTGGCTGGATCGGTAGGCCTTCTTGCCCGGCACGCGCTGAGATCCTGAAAATCAACAGCGAATCGGCGCCCAATTCGAAGATACTATCGGTGATGCCGACTCGATCGAGTTTCAATACGTCTGCCCAGATTGCCGCCAGCTTCTCTTGCTGCGGCGTAGCCGGCGGGGTAAATTGCCGTGCCTTCATCTGCCCGCCAAAATTCGGCGCCGGCAGAGACTTGCGGTCGATCTTGCCGTTGGCCGTCCGGGGAAGCGCGGGCAGCAAGGTAATAACAGTCGGGTGCATATATTCCGGCAGCTTTGCGGTCAACAGAGTGTGCAATTGGTCGGCCAGATCGGCGGGCGGCTCGGCCAAAGCCGAGTCGACCCAGGCCGTCAGCCGCGTATCTCCTGGCCCAACCTGGGCGGCCGTCGCCACAGCATCTCGCACCGCCGGATGGCTGGCCAGAGCCGCTTCGATTTCGCCCAGCTCAATCCGGAAGCCGCGCACCTTCACCTGGAAATCGGTCCGGCCCAGCAATTCGATGTGACCGTCCCGGAGCCAGCGCGCCTCATCGCCCGTGCGGTAGATTCGACCGCTTCCAAAAGGATTTGGAAGGAATTTCTCGGCAGTCAATTCGGGCCTGTTCCAATAGCCGCGCGCCAGTCCTGCGCCCCCGATGAAGAGTTCGCCCGTCACCCCAATGGGCACCGGTTGCAGGCGCTCGTCGAGCACATAGAACTGGGTATTGGCAATGGGAGGGCCAATCGGGACTGGACCGGTCTGTTTCTCGAGCCGTGTCGCAGAAGACCAGATCGTGGTTTCTGTCGGCCCGTACACATTCCAAACATCGTTGCTGCGCTCCAATAGAGAATCCGCAAGATCGCGCGGCAGAGCCTCGCCTCCACAGAGCACTTTCAATTTCGGCCGGCCTTTCCAGTCCGCCTCAAGTAAAATCCGCCAACCTGCTGGAGTGGCCTGCATCACCGTGGCCTGGGATTTTTCCAGCAGACCGAGCAAAAGATAGCCGTCGAGAACCTGCTCTTTAGTGGCAATCGCCAGTCTGGCGCCAGTCATGAGTGGCAAAAAGAGTTCAAGGGCCGCAATATCGAAGGACAGAGTCGTAACTGAAACCAGCGTATCGGATGCGGTCAGTCCTGGCTCCCGCTCCATGCTGCGCAGCAGGTTGGTGAGCGCGCCGTGCTCGATAGCCACGCCCTTGGGCCGTCCTGTGGAACCGGACGTGTAGATCACATAGGCCAGCGAATCGGGCATGCTATTTGCGTCCAGGTCTGCGCCGCTTCCTCGCTCCCATCGTGTCTGCTCACTGTCCAGGCAAACGACGCGCGCACTGGTTTGCAGCCGCGAGGCCAAATGCTCCTGGGTGAGCAGCAGCGACACCTGCGCGTCAGAGAGCACAAGTTCCAGGCGGCTCGCCGGATGGCTGGGATCGAGGGGCAGATACGCCGCGCCCGCCTTGAGCACGCCCAGTACCGCGCCCAGCATCTGGAAAGAACGCTCCAAACAGACACCTACCAAGCAGCCTTCCTGAATTCCCTGGCGGCGCAGGTGCCGCGCCAGCCGGTTGCTGTACTCGTTCAGTTGGCGATAGGTCCACTCAGTTCCTTCGCAGATCACCGCAATCCGATTGGGTGACTTTGCTGCTTGGCGCTCAATGGTTCGATAGACCGGCTCGAACTGGCCTAAATCTACCGCAGTGTGGTTCCACCCCTCCAGCACCAGCTTTCGCTCGTCTTCCTCAAGAATATCGAGGTCTTCGACCTCTCGGCTTGCATCCGCGGCAATCCCACGCAGGATCGTCGCATAGGAGGCCAGCCACCGCTCCAGAGTGCTGCGATCGATCAGGTCAGTGTTGTAATCGCAATTCAGAAGAAGATCATTGCCGGTTTCGACGACATTCAGGAAGAGGTCCGTGTTCACGAATCCTTTCGGATTTGCATGGACTTCGGTCTCAATTCCCTCGAAGTGAAGAGCCGTCCCCAGCTTTTCCAGATTGAACTGAACCTCAATCAAAGGCAAGCGGCTCGAATCGCGCTGAATCGGCAACTTGCGCAGCAGAGTGCCGTAGGTGAACTCTTGATGGTCGTAGGCATCGAGAAGTTGCCCGCGCGTGGCTGCCAGGTGTTCACTTGCTTTGCAGGCATTCGGCAGAACGCTCAACATCGGCAGAAAGTGCACGCAGTGTCCCACCAGACTCACGTCATCGAATAGAGCTTGCCCCGCAGATGAAATCCCGACCACCAACTCGGATTGCCGCGTGAGCCGGTGCAGCAGCATCTGAAAAGCCGATAGCAACGTGACATACAGCGTGCAGCCCAGCCGCGAGCTGGCTTTCTTTAGCTCCGCGGTTAGCTCCGCGCCTAGAGTTGTTTGCAGCGTGGCGCCGTTGTAGGTCTTCAATGCGGGACGCGGCCGATCCGTCGGCAGATCGAGTACTGGCGTGTGTCCGGTGAAAATTCCAACCCAATAATGTTCGTTTTCAGAATAGACACCCGCTTGCGTCTTCTCGTGTTCCTTCAGCGCATAACTGCTGAAGGGCATGAGAGGCGCCATTGCCGGATCGGATTTCTTCTTTGCTGCGCTGTAGATCTTGCCCATATCCTCGAGTAACTGATTCGATGACCATCCGTCCAAGACGATATGATGGCCGGTCGCGAGCAGCATCAGCTCATCGGGCGCGGTGCGGAAGAGAGCCGCGCGGAAGAGCGGGCCATGAGTCAAATCGAAGGGCGTGCGTCCTTCTTCCGCAACTCTTGCGTCGATGAATGCTCTGCGTTCTTCGGCTGAAAGCGCGCTCAAGTCAACGTATGGTATTTGGCCCGTAAATGCGGGCTCGATCCTCATGCATTCCTCGTCCGGATCGATCGTTGAACGAAGAGCATCATGGCGGGCAATCGCCGCTTCGAGCGCATGGAGCACTTCATCCTCGTTGGCTCGTCCCTGCAGGCGAAGCGTCAGCGACTCATTGAAAGCACAGTTTGCATCGTCGCCCAGCGCCGCTGCCAGCCAGATCTCCCGCTGCGACTCGGTGAGAGGCGCTTTGGCCGGAACCTTGTAGACCGGAGTATTCGCGGATTTGGCTGAACGGAGTTCTGGCAATGCACTCGGGGCCGGTCCGAAAATATCCTGCTCTACTGCGGCTGGCAACATGCTGCTCCGCCGCATCTCCTGGATCGACTCGCGAAAACCTTCGACCACGCGCGCAAAATCCTCGTCGGAGTGCGCGGTGGTAAAAAAGCAGGGATAGCTTTCGAGGATATGAATTCCTCTCTCGCGCATGAGGTAGTAAAGAAGGCTGCCGAAGCGGGCCTCCGTGGGCAGGCTGAATGAGAACCATGCGCCGCATGGATGCACGCCAACATCGAGTCCGGCATCGCGGAAACTAGCTTCAATGGCTTGTGCTGCTGAGGCCACCTTCCTGCTGAGCGTCGCCTGCAATTCCGGCCCGGCCTCCTTCAGATGGTGCAAGACGGCCTTCGCGGCTGCCATGGCAAGTGGATGACGCACAAACGTACCTGCAAAGAACGTCATCCCGACCTCCGGCGCCGAATCGTCGCCGTATTGCCAAGCGCCGCCGTCGAGCGTGTCCAGATACTCGGCCTTTCCCGCCACTACGCCGATCGGGTAGCCGCCGCCAATTACCTTTCCATACGTGGCCAGATCGGCGCGAATCCCGTAGTACTCCTGCGCTCCTCCCAGGGCCACGCGGAAGCCTGTCACCACCTCATCGAAGATCAGCGCTGTTCCCGCATCCGCCGTGATCCTGCGCAGTTCGTGCAGAAACTCTCGCGGCTGCACCTCCGGGTGGCGACTCTGCATAGGTTCTACCAGCACTGCGGCGATTTCGCTGCCGTGCGCACGAATGAACTCCAGTGACGCGTCTGCGCCGTACTCCAAGATCACCGCGTTGTTTGCGCCGCCTGTCATGATTCCGGGGGCGATGGGAGATGCACCATGAGGGGTAGCGCGCAGCAGAACCTCGTCGAAGGTGCCGTGGTAGTCACCGGTGAAGTAGACGATCTTGTCGCGCGCGGTGACCGTACGGGCCACGCGCAGCGCCGCCATCACCGCCTCGGAGCCGGTGTTGCAGAACGCGGCGCGCTCCATGCCCGTCAGTTCGCAGATCAACGCCGCGACCTCTCCGGCCAATGAACTCTGCGGGCCGATCTCAACTCCAAGATCGACTTGTTTGTGTACGGCGTCGGTTACAAACTCCGGTCCATGCCCGAACATGATCGCGCCAAAACCATTGACGATGTCGATGTACTCATTGCCATCGAGATCCCAGAATCGAGAGCCTTTGGAGCGGCTGCTTACCAGCGGATAGACCATCTCCTTCCAAAGGGACCGGAAGCCTGCGACGGCACGTGGATCGGCAAGGTGCTGCCTATACTTCTGTGTGTACTCCTTCGATTTTCCGGTGCGGCTCGTGTATCGAGCGATGAGCGAATGAATGTACTCGCGCTGCTGTTCTGTCAAGCCGTCCTTGGCGCCCGCCTGCACCGGTTTGAATGGCCCATGCGCCTTGAACCCACTGGAAGGTGCGGCTGGAGCGGCTTGGCTCATGGAGGCATTCTTCGCTGCGACCGGCATGGAAACGGTTAACTGCGCCGAGGCCTTCTGCGCTTCGACGGCAGGCGCGGCTCCGCGTACCGCCGCAAGCTGCTGTTCGAAGAGCTGGGACATAGCTTGCATCTGTGCTTTGAGCAACTCTTCGAGCGGCGAGCCTGCTGATGTAGATGGCTGCACTGCGGACGCTGCTGGAGGGGCCGCAACCAAATGCGCGGTGGGCAGTGCCTGTTCTGCGGGAAACGCCTCCGCGGGAAGGATCGAATCCAGGCGTTCGGCGAGCATGCGAATGCTCGAATACTGTTCCACAATCTGCCGGAAAGTCACCTTGACGCCAAAGCGGCGCTGTACAGCCTGCGTCGCCTGGGTCAGAAAAAGAGAATCGAACCCCAGCTCCAGGAATGAAGTGTCAAAGGATTCTTGTCCGGTGACAATTCCGCTCAATTCTTCAAACAGACTTGCTACCACAGGCTGAAGCCTGATCCGGCGTTCAGCAGCGATTCCAACCGCATCAAGGGTCATCTTGATTTCTCCCTCAATTTGCATTTCAGCTTCTCGTGTTGAGACTCTTGCTTGCTGAGAGGCAATGGCTGCTGCCGCGTGAGCCGGCGGCTCGATCCAGTGCTTCTTGCGCTCAAATGGATAGGTGGGAAGCGAAACGCGCTGCCTGTGCTCCTGGCTCCAGACGCGTTCCCACTTCGGCTGAACTCCGGCCGTCCATAACCGGCCCAGAGCTTCCAGCATGGTTCCCGAATCTCCCGCATCGGCAATGCGCTCCGGCATCGACGCCACGATTGGCACGGAGCGATTGCCCCGCTGCTGGCGCGCCAGGATCGTCAACGTCTGCCCAGGTCCCACTTCCAGCAGCACCGCTTCGGGCAGATCGAGCAAGAGCTTCGCGGCGTTCGCGAAACGCACGGGCTTGCGGCAATGGTCATGCCAATAGCGTGGCGTGATCACTTCTTCCGGCTTGATCCAGGTTCCCGTCACGCCGGAAACGTAAGGAATCGAAGGCGCATGAAGAGCGACCTGCCGAACCTCCTTGTCGAATGCGTCCAGCATCGGATCCATCATGGCAGAGTGGAAGGCATGCGAAGTCCGCAAACGCTTGCATTCGACCTGCTCCTGTTGCAGATGCTTCTCCAGTTCCTCAATGGCTTCAATCGGCCCTGAAACTACACTCAGTGAAGGGCTGTTCAGCCCGGCGATCGATAGCCGCTCGCCGAGCAACGCACTGATCGGCTCTTCGCCGAGACGCACCGAGAGCATAGCTCCACGGTCCATCTGTTGCATCAGCCGGCCCCTCGCCGCTACAAGCCTGAGACCATCTTCGCGACTCATCACATCGGCCAAAACTGCCGCGACAAACTCACCTAGGCTGTGCCCCGTCATGGCCTTCGGCTCGATCCCCCAGTACATCCATAGCTTGGCCATTGCCAACTCAGTGATGAAGAGCGCAGGCTGCGCCAGTCTCGTTTCAGTCAGCGTCTCGGCGCTCGCCGCGGCATCCGAATCCTTCGGGAAGAGAATAGTTCGCAGGTCGAGATTCAGCAGCGGCTGCAGGATCTCCGCACATTCGTCGATCTGCTTTCGATAAACCGGCTCCGACTCATAGAGTGCGCGGCCCATTCCTGGAAACTGCGCACCCTGCCCCGTGAAAAGAAATACCGGTTGGGGCCGCGCAAGTATGCCCGCGGACCGCTGAACACGCCGGTTCGCCGGCTCGGCTAGCAACTGTGCCGCTTCATCCACCGTCGAGCACACAACCGACGCGCGATGATCAAATCCGTGTCGTCCGGTCTGGAGAGTATACGAAACGTCCGCCAGATTCAATTCGGGATGCTCCTGCAGATGGCGACCGAGATTGCCCAGCGCCGCATCGAGCGCGGCCTCAGAACGCGCCGAGACACAGAGCAATTGAGCAGAGTGCAGAGAATGTTCTGGCGTGCTCTCTGGACCCTCTTCGAGCACTACATGCGCATTCACGCCTCCCACGCCAAATGCGCTTACGCCTGCCATGCGTGGACCGTCTGGCTCCCAAGGCGAAGCCGTGCCGCTCACATGGAAAGGCGTGCTCGCGAAATCGATGCGCGGGTTCGGCTGGCGAAAGTTGGCTACCGGCGGAATCATCTTGTGTCGCATGGCAAGTACTGTCTTGATCAGCCCGCTGACTCCTGCTGCCGCGTCCAGATGGCCGATGTTCGCTTTCGTGCTGCCCAGGGCACAGAATCCGTTTCGCTGCGTGGTCTGCCGGAAGGCGCGGGTAAGCGCTGCAACTTCGACAGGATCACCGAGCGGTGTTGCCGTACCGTGTGCCTCAACATATGTGATGGCATCCGCGCTGACTCCCGCCATGGCTTGAGCAGCCGCGATCGCTGTTGATTGACCGTCCACGCCGGGAGCCATGTAGCTGACCTTCGCGGCCCCATCATTGCTGACCGCGAATCCGCGAATCACGGCGTCGATCCGGTCGCCATCGGCAAGTGCGTCTTCCAGACGCTTCAGCAGCACCACTCCGACGCCATGTCCAAAGACTGTGCCTGTCGCGTCGGCGTCAAATGGGCGGCAACGACCATCGCGCGAACCCATGCTTCCTTCTTGAAATACATGGCCGCGATGCTGCGGAAAGGTCACCGACACACCCCCGGCCAATGCCATGTCGCACTGATACGTCAGCAGGTTCTGGCTCGCCTGGCAGATCGCGACCAGCGACGTCGCGCACGCGCCCTGTACGGTCATACATGGTCCGCGCAGGTTCAGCTTGTAGGCCACCCGCGAACAGAGAAAGTCTTTGTCGTTGCCCAGCGTTGTCTGAAGCTCACCGACCTGATAATTACCCGTCAGTTCATCGATAAACTCTCGGCTTTCGCTCAGGTTTGCCAACAGATAAGTGTTCAGGCTGCATCCGCCAAAGACGCCGATTTGCCCGGCAAACTGAGCGGGATCGTAGCCGCCATCTTCAAGCGCATTCCAACAAATTTCCAGAAACAGCCGGTGCTGCGGATCAAGAAAGTTGGCCTCGCGGGGCGGAATGCCGAAGAAACCTGCATCAAACAACTCGGCGCCATCCAGAACGCCGTGCGCGGCCACGTAGTCGGGACCAAACTCCAACGATGCGCGGTCTCTCGCTTCCAGTTCGGCACGCGAAAAGTGCGTAATCGTATCCTTGCCCGCCGCGATGTTTGCCCAAAAGATATCCAGATTCGGCGCGCCCGGGAACTTGCCCGCCATGCCGATGATCGCAACGCCATCTAGCCGGTTCTCTCTTTCTTGATTGCTCATAAGGCCGCCTTCCTCGCCGCACGGGCACGCGAAAATGCCGCCCGCTGCTTCTGAGCCAGATCTTGTCTCCGGTCCTGCGCCGAATTGCTCGATGCGGAATCCTGCACCGAAGCTCCCAGCCTTTCCGAGAGCGCGCGGACCGTCGTGTACGCAAACAGGTCCGCGACGGGAATTTTCTTGCTGAGCATCGCTTGCAGTTTTGTGTGTACCGACACCAGTAGCAGCGAGTTTCCGCCAATGTCGAAAAAGTTATCATCCAATCCCACGTGCTCAGCTCCCAGCACGCTCCGCCATGCGCCGGCCACTTCCTGTTCCAGGGCTGTGCTGCTGATTTCCACATCGGTTGTTGCAGAGCCAACCGTTGGCGCAGGCAACGCCGCGTAATCCACCTTGCCGTGGGGAGTCAGAGGAAAAGCCGCGATGGGCAGATACACGGAAGGCATCATCCATGGCGGAAGCTTTTCGCCCAGATACTTGCTCAGCTCGCGGGTGGAGAGTCCCGCGCCCTCATTCGCCACATAGTACGCCACTAGCCGCTTCGTTCCCCCCTCATCTGTATGGGCAATCACTCGCGCCTCTCGTATCCGCTCGTGACTCGCGATGGCGGCTTCGATCTCTCCAAGTTCGATACGAAAACCTTGTATCTTTACCTGAGCGTCGCCGCGGCCGAGATACTCCACTTCACCGTCCGGCAACAGACGGGCAAGGTCGCCGGACCGATACATTCGCACACCCTGCGTCCCCGAAAAAAGATCAGGCACAAATCGCTCGGCGTTGAGTTCGGGGCGATTCAGGTATCCACGCGCCACACCCGCCCCACCTACACAAATCTCGCCCACTTCTCCGGCTGGCACAGGCCGCATGTCCTCACCAAGCAGGTATACCTGCATATCCGGAATCGGGACTCCGATCAGACTGCGCGCGCCGTCGGCGGCATCGGCTGCAGTTATCTCCCGATATGTCACATGCACAGTAGTCTCTGTGATGCCATACATATTGATCAATAGTGGATTCCGGTCGTCATGCGTTTCAAACCATTTCCGCAACGTCTTGAAGTTCAACGCCTCGCCGCCGAAGACAACAATTCGCAGGGCAAGCTTTGGCGACTGCCTCGCTTGATCGACCGTCATGAGCTGATAAAACGCCGACGGCGTCTGGTTCAAAACCGTAACTTGCTCTTGCACCAATAACTGATGGAAATCCTCCGGCGAGCGCGAGACAGCGAAGGGCACAACGACGAGTCTTCCTCCATGAAGAAGGCAGCCCCATATCTCCCAGACCGAGAAGTCAAAAGCTAAGGAATGGAACAGCGTCCAGACATCGCGTTCGTCGAAGTGAAACAAATCCTCGGTCGCGCTCATCAGGCGCGCAACATTGCTGTGAGTCACCATTACGCCTTTGGGTTTTCCTGTTGACCCCGAAGTGTAGATGACATACGCAAGGTTCTCTGCGCCTGAGCCCGGCTCGAATGCGACTTCATTTGGAGAAAAATCAGCCGCAGCATCGCGATCGAGGCAAATCGTATGCGCCCCATGCGGAGGTAGCCGGTCGAGAAGATGCTCTTCGGTCAACAATACTGCTGGCCGCGCATCGTCCAGGATTGTGGCGACACGCTCGCTCGGATAGGCCGGATCGAGCGGCAAATAAGCCCCGCCGGCTTTCACAACAGCTACCAGTGCGATGATTGCCTGAGCCGAGCGTTCAAGAAAAACGCCCACTAGTGAATCGGGGCCAACGCCCAAGCTGCGCAAGCGGCGTGCGAGTTGCGTGGCTTGACTCTGAAGTTCGCTGTATGAAAGTTGTTGGTCGCCAAAGGTCACTGCCGTCCGCTCGGCGTTCTGTACCGCGACTTCATCGAAGACCTGCCATAGAGGCTTCTGCGCGAGGAACTCCCCGCCTTCGATTGGCCGTCCCTTTGCGTCCAGGCCAGGCTCCAACATGCTCCGTGTTGTTTCAGTAATGATTGTCATAGCAAGGCAACTAACTCAGAAGTGGTTCAGATGAAATAGGGCATAATGTGGTTGAAGCAGCGCGTTGAGACAGCGTTGCAAAGTGTACTAGCCGAGGATAACTTTACGCAGGCCGAGGCCGAGTCCTAAAAGGAGCAAAAACACTCCCGTCGCCTGCAGGTCTTGTCTCCAGGTCGAGACGCCTTCGCGGCTCGCCGCAGCCATCAATACAAAATAGAAAGGCAGATCGCCTGCTGCCACAGCTATAACGGCGCCGAACATGCCGAAGAAATGGAATGCCAAAGGAATGGCAATTACCACCGAGATGCAATACGCCGCGTTGCCGAATGCTTGGTACTTCGATTTGCCAAGAGAAAGCAACGCTGGCATGGTCGTCGCATAGAGCATGGTGTGCCACAGGCCAAGCGCTAGAACCGGAACCATCCACGAAGCTTCGTGATATCGGCGATCGTACATCATGGTCACAAGAACGCCGCCGAGGTGAACCATCAGACTAAGCATCACTGCACCCACCAGCAGCGCGCGAAGACGATACTGCAAAAAAACCTTCCGGAATTCGGCGATCGGCAAATGAACCATCTTAGCGATAAAAGGGAAGCCAACTCGATTGGAGAACGCATAGATGACGGCCCGCGGTATATCTGAAACCGAATACGCGATGCCGTAGACACCCAACATGGTGAAGCTGATCAGTCTACCAAGAATCAGTCGATCTGCCTGCGATGCAAAGAAGAAGAAGGCCGTTGACATCAGAATCCACTTGCCGAAGTGAGCCAGGCCATGAAGGCTCTCACGATCCCAGCAGAAGGAATTCCGAATGCCGGGGATCAACCTCCTGTAATAACTCAATCCGAGCCGGAAGGCAGAGCTCAGAATCGTTCCGATGACCAGTGCCCAAACGGACCGGTACATCAAAGCACAACCGGCCGTGACTGCCAGCGTGAAAATCTGAGTCGCGATGTCGAGCAGGAAAATTCTGCGCACACCCATGTGCCGCGACATCGAAAGTAGGTTGGTGCTGTTAAAGGAACTGATGACAATATTGATGCCCAGCGCGGGCAGCAACGCTAACAGCCGTGGCTCATGGTAGATCAGAGACATCGGCCAGGCCAGTATCAAAGAGACAACGAAGATGCCCAGTCCGCGAAGCACCTGCAAGGTCCAAACGGTATTCAAGAGCGCGGGTTCGTCCCCACGGGGGTTTTGAATCACGCTGGGGCCGAGGCCGATATCCGAGATCAGGCTGATTCCGACGACCAGAGTCGTCACTAGAGTCATCAGACCGAAAGACTCCGGCATCAGCAGTCGAGTTAGCACAAGACTGTTGACGACGCGCAGCGTCATAGAACAGCCATAGTCCACTACCGTCCAGAATGTGGCCCGAATCGCCTTCGATTCCAGCGCTTGGTGGGCAAGTACCTTCGCACTGCCACGGCCTTCCGTTACCAAGTCAGGCTCGGGAAGAGTTAGTGTCGAGGATGTCGAATCAGATCTCAATATTTTTCTCGCTGTATTGGTATTTTTTGTCGTTTGAATGTCAGACTTCGGCTTGACAACCTAGAAACGCCCCCGAGCCTTGCGGATCATTCCGCTGTTTGCGAGACTGCTTCCGGTGGTCTGTCTTTTCTACTATCCTGGATCGCAGAGATCTTCGTCCCGCCGAAAATACCTCGTCCCTCTTTCCAAATGAAAACAAGGCCACTGGCTCTGTTATGAGCTAGAGAAGCCAGTTGCTTCAGGATCGGTTCGCGGGCCAGAAAATGCCGTTCTACCAGAAACCACGAAAGAGCGCCAACGCCCACTGACAGTGGAGCAGCCAGCAGGAAGAGCCTCAGCGGCGCCATCGTTCCCCCTCCGAACTTCACGATTAATTGTTGAATCGGATAGGCATACAGATAAGTGCCGTATGAAAAATCTCCAAACCTCCCCAAATTCAGCGGACGCAATAACGGCAAGTAAGCAAGGCCCAAGAGTAGATATGCACCGCAAATTGGGAGGGTTACGAGAAGCCCGTTCGGAATGAAGTTCGATACGACAAGAATCAAAAAAGCTGCAATCAGTAGAGGCTTGCGAAACAGCGCCGCACCGCCAAAGAGATGGAAGAGAGAGCCAGCGAGGAAGAAGGGAAGAACGATCGCCCAGAATAGTGGAAAGCCAAAGATCTGGCCCAGGATCTTGCCTCCTGGAATCCATCCCGTAATAGAGAGATACAGATGCCATGCGATCACCGCAGCAAAAGCCGCCACTACCAACCAACGGTGTCGAAGCAATCCTGTCACTCCTGTCAGGAGAATTCCGAGATAGCACCAAAATTCAAAGGGCACCGACCATAGCGAACCATTCAGTGCATTGGAACGAACGTTATTGACAAACACTGGCGGAACATCGAAGGCCTGCAGCCTTAGCGTATGGGACAGAAAGTTCCATATCCCGATCGAATGGCGAGCTGCCGAATCCGCCGCAAACGGTACAACAACCAGCGCTGTGAGCAATGCAGCAACAATGAATCCTGGGTAAATGCGCGCGATGCGCCGCTTGAGGAACTTGAATGGATCGGGGGAACGCGTCCAACTCTGCGCGATGAGGAACCCGCTGATCACGAAAAAGGCCCACACGCTAACATTTCCAAAAGTAATCTGCCCGTGCGTCAGCACAAAGAGAGGTTCGGTGTTATTGGAGCCGCGACCTAGCGCAAAGCTATGTGAAAAGATCACCAACACCGCAAAAAACAGACGCAGCGTGTCGAAACTATTGTCGGCATGGCGGTTTCCGTTTCTTATGGTCAACAATTCCTAACCTCATCCCTGAGTTACATTTCAGCTGAAGAGCAGTAAACGTGCCGATGCAATCTGTTTGCAAAGTCTGGAAGTCTGTATTTAGGCGGACGGCCCTTTTAAATTCCGAAGCGCGACCGTAGCGCATTCCGCGCTGCGTGGGCCCCTTCGTACAAATTGCCAAAGGTCAGATTCTTCATGCGATCCAGAATGGGACTTCGTCCGGGAACAGTTGGATGCAAGCCGATCTTTCGCGCATAGTAATTCGTACGGTAGGCTCCGATCACGTCGTTTCGCACCGGCTTGAAATTGATGCTGACGGACACTGAAACATTATCGTTGTTCTTTACCCAGTGCGGAAAAGTGGCTGGATTGAAGACGCCCATACCCGGCGATACCTCGTAACGCCAATGCCCATCCGGCAACTCATCGTGCCACCTAGGCGCCAGTAATTTCCCGGTCCAATACTGTTCCATTTCTTGGGTGGTTAGTATGAGCGGATCGTGAGCGTTGTAAAGAAACACTGACTTGCTGCCCTGAACCTGCGCTAGGAAATTAGCCTCGCCATCCAGATGGTAGGGAGTGATGCGATTTGGAGAGGTGATGAAAATCGTCAGGATCGGATCGCGATACCGGCGGCGTAGATCCTCTCCCGTGAGCTCCGACAGCTCCGATATGAATAGCTCCAAAGCCGTGCGATATTCCGGGTCTTCATGAATGCGCTTGAGAATGATCCAGTTTCTGCCTTCACCGATCCGCTCCAGGGCTTGAACCAAAGTCATATCCGCGGGTTTGCTGCCGAAGTAGCCGTTTACAACAGGATCGCCGGTTTCGTAGTGGCTCTTATACTGACGGTTGTGCATACACCGTTCAGCCAGTCTCAGCAGAGCGGGCATCTGAAAGATCTCCATCGAATGAAGAGCATGGCGAAACTGAAACGGGCGGTGATCGAAGTTGGAGGCAAACAGGCTGCCGGTCTCGGCATCGTGGGAGAAGACTGCCGACGCTGATGCTGAATGAATCGCTGTGGCCATAAGACCTCCTCCTATCTCTGTTCTCGTGAAATATCGATCAGATTGCGAAAAGACAAAGACAACTAAATTAAATCCGTCCCTGCCGCGCTAAGTTGCGATGCTCCG
Organism: uncultured Occallatibacter sp.; assembly: GCA_964452615.1. Taxonomy (GTDB): domain Bacteria; phylum Acidobacteriota; class Terriglobia; order Terriglobales; family Acidobacteriaceae; genus Telmatobacter. Next base: position 13,987 of record CAYVMS010000010.1, on the reverse strand, counting down.
CGCAAAAGCCCATCGCCCGTCTGGTAGTTGCCTTAAAAGCCAGATCAATCTCGGCGGAAACAATTCCTCTAATTCGGCGATTGGACTCAATCTCTGTCCCGAACGGGCTTCGCCCATGTTACTTACACCACCCGGGGGTGAGGATAACTCTGTCATTGCAAATTGGATGTTTGCAGCAGGATCACGGTTGCAAAAAATTGTCTGTCTCATTTTGACCTCTAGTCGGTTTTTTCTGAATAATTGCTTCCGTTTCGGCTGCTAGAGAACTTCCAGATCTCTCTCAAACTGAACGAACGAGGGGCTGGCGAAAGAATCAAGAACCGGTTCCAGCAATTACTACACCGATTGTGCGCAAAATGATTTTGAAGTCGAGCCAGACACTCCAGTTCTCGATGTAGGTCACATCAAGTGAGATATAGCTATCGAACGAGGGATCTTGGCGAGACTGTACCTGCCACAGACCGGTGATTCCGGGAGTTACATCGAGACGGCGCAGGTGGCTGAGTTTATACTCTTGCACTTCGCTGGCTAGCGGCGGACGCGGACCAACGATGCTCATGTCGCCATGCAGCACATTGAAGAACTGAGGCAGTTCGTCAAGAGAATACTTGCGCAGAAACCGCCCCAGCCTTGTAATGCGGGGGTCATTGGTGATCTTGAACAAGACGCCGTCGCGTTCGTTCATGTGCATGATGTCGGCGCGGCGCTTCTCCGCATCGCTCACCATTGTGCGGAATTTGAGGCAGCCGAAGACCCTGCCTTTCTTGCCGATGCGTTCAGACTGATAGAAGACGGAGCCATGCGAGTCCATCTTGATGGCGATGGCAATGGCCAACAACACCGGTGAAATGGCGATCAATATCAGACCGGAGAACGTGATATCGACGATCCGTTTGAGCAATAGAGCGATCTCTGGCACACTGCCGTGGTGCAGCGGAATGGTCGGAAACTGTCCGATGTATTCGATAGGACTGTCCCAGACCAGACCATCGTACATGTCGGGAACCACCCGAATGTCTACGCCGTGGGCTCGGGACTGCTCCAGTATGTCCTTCACGACGCCACGCTGCTCACAGGGCGCAGTGAAGAATACTTCATCCACAAAGTGTTTACGGGTATGCTGGAAGAGCGTGTCAAGCGTGCCCACCACGTCGTCGGAGAGGTCGCCGGAGCAGGGGCAGCCGCCGGGAAAAGAGATGAAACCTTTGAAATTGTAGCCAAGATGCCGAATGCGATCCAGGTGATTGCGGAGCGCTTGAGCCTCAGGTCCTGTTCCAACGATAAATACGTTGCGGTTGCCAATGCCGCGTTCCAAGCGGTGGTAAAGCAGGAAGCGGTATATGAAACGGCGTAGGCTGAGCCCAATGGTGACCAGCAAAATTGTGATGACAATTACGCTGCGGGGGATATTCTCAGCTTTAACCAGGAAGAGCGTGCCGGTTAGCAGAAGTCCTGAGATGAAGCAGGCTTGAATGCTGAGACTTTGCTCACGCAGAAAGCTGTTCAGGCGCTGGGGCGAATATAAATGCATCCTCTGGCTGGTAATCATAAGCGAAACAGCAAACCCGCAAAGGGCAGCCAGCAGAATTCCCGTCGATCGGCCTTGAATGAGGCCATCGTGCCAGAGACGCCTTACGCCAGCAATCGGTCCCGTGTGGCGCTCGTAAAGTGTGACGAGTGCCGCGGAAGCCAGGATCGTGACCCCATCCAGGGCCATCCACAGTGCAATCATTCCTCGCGAACTGCACGAGGAGCCTGTCGTCTGCATCTCCGCCCATTGCTGGGAGGGGGATACGTTGACACCGACTCTTTGCCAAAACCCTGATGTCGCCATATTGGTTCCGAAGACCTCGCTGTTTCATAAGATTCAGGGGAAAGTGTGTATATTGATTTCGAGAAGAAGCATCCGGCCTGGAGGCGTTGGAGGCTCCTCCAATAGTGTTCCGAAACTTCACATCGTTTCAAATCAATTCCAACTACGCGACAGCATTTAATGGCTTCCAAAGGCGCATTTCTCATAACTCCTCAGCCGGGTCTAACGGCGTGCATCGGGTAGAATCGAACTATGGGGACGCCGTCTTGAATCGAAGTAAACTTTGGCTTCAGTTTCGACCGCCGGCAGGGAATCCACGCATGCGGTTGTTCTGCCTTCCCCACGCCGGAGGCGGAGCCCTTGCATATTATCCTTGGACCGCCGAGTTACCTCCTTATGTGCAGTTATGTCCTGTTCTGCTGCCCGGCCGGGAGACGCGTCTCTCCGAAGCCTTATATACCGATATAGTGCCGTTGGTGGATGCTATGGATCTGGAACTGCGTCCATGGCTGGATATTCCCTACGCGGTCTTCGGACATAGCATGGGTGCATTGCTGGCTTTCGAGTGGGTCCGCAGTATCCAGCGAGAACTGCATTCCGCGCCTGCCTGGCTCTTTCTATCCGGCCGTCGCGCACCGGACGCACCAGGTGAAACTCACCTTCTTAGTTCGCTCCCCGACAGCGAATTTGTTAAGAAACTGGCTCACCTCTATGACGGAATCCCGCAGGAGTTTCTTGAGAACGAGACGTTCATGGAGGTCTTTCTACCTATTCTGCGGGCAGATATTGCGGTCGTCGAGAGTTATCGCTTCCAGAAAGGTGAACCACTCGACTGCCCAATTACAGTTTTTGCCGGAGCGGAAGATGCAAGTGTTACATGGGGCCAGATGCTCGACTGGAAGCGGCAGACACGCCGCCACTTCGCACTGAAGATACTTCCCGGCGAACATTTTTATCCCCAGGGGCCGCTACTTGCAACGATCTCCGCAACTTTGGCCGAACTAGTTTCTCAGTTAGGATGACGGCCCCAAACGAGGTTGCTCACTCGTGTTGCGTGAAGCCGCATGGAAGAATTAAATGCAGTGAAGCCCTATTCCGGAACCAGCAGAAAGCCAAACTCTTGGGGGTTGCCGGCAATCCCGACGATCGCACCCCACTCGTTTACTCCGAGGGCTATTGCGTTCACTGCATTCGGGCTCGAGGCAGTCAGAAGGGTTACATCTCCCCGGTCGAGGATAAATCCCGCGCCGCCGATCTCGCCACGATTGCTGATCGCGTATGCCAAGCCCTGATTGTTCGGAAAAGGAAGATCGATTGTATGAAACTCCTCGTGCTTTCGCACAAAGGCATGAATGAATCCATCTTTTCCGCCATAGGCGCCGACAATCTCGCCGCCGCCGTTGATTCCGAAAGCTGCTGTGCAGCAGGCGCCAGCAAACGGAACATCGATCGTGGTGAATACCTCTCGGTCGTACAGAAACCCACGCGATCCAGCAGCGTCGTTGTAAACGCCAACTATCCGACCGAGATCGTCAATTCCCCTGGCCTCCGTTTGAGTGACGCCTGCCGCTGGAAAATCAATTGCGGCGAAGACGCCATCGTTCAGGAGAAATCCATGCCCCATTCCCGCCGCAGTATAACTGCCGACAATTTGGCGACGATTATTGATGCCGAATGCAACCGTGTTCTGCGCACCTGGAAGCGCTACATCAATAGGCGTATAGGTGCCGTCTTCCAGAATGAATCCTTGATCGCCTGAGCTATCGTTGTAATTGCCAACGACCATGCCGAGATCGTTAATCCCATAGCCCAGTGTTTGTCTAACTCCAGGAAACGGCACACTGAGGGTCACGAATTTGTATCGGTGGCGCGCGTGTAGATCTTCTTCCTGCGCGCCAGCCAGCAAGCAAATGGTGGCCGTAGCGATCACTGTTTTCAGGATGAGGGTTGAGCCGATGCGAGGGGTCTTCCGAAATATCGCCTCGCAAATGTGTAAACTGGTTCGATCATGGGAGCTTTCCTCCTTTGATTTTGCCTGTTACCGGACTGAATCTGTCCCCTCGAGCTGGGTGATCCTCCTGTTCTGCTCACGCGCTTCCGCCGGGATGTGCGGCCGTCCCTTCAAGGCCTGCTTCGTCCGCTGCAAGACGGTGAAGATCGTGCTCTTGAAATGGTCTGACAGAGGATTGTCACCAGGCGGATGCGGCTGGATGCCCGCTCGGCGAAGATAGTAATTCGCTCGATATAAGTTCGCCCAATGCCGGTCGTAAAACTGGAAATTCACATTCAGTGTTACGGAGATGTTGTTTCCGTTGCGGAGCCAATGCGGGGAGTTAATAGGAATATGCACGCCAGTTCCGGGACGCATTTGATAAACAATGGCTCTCGATTCGTACTCCTTCTTATAGCGCGCTGCGCGATTATCGGCGGTCCAGTAAACTTCGAGTTCCTGGTCGGGGACAATGTCTTTGTCAGCCCGGTCGAAGAGATGAATCTCCTTGTCGCCCTGTAGCTGAAGAATCCAGGAAACCTCGCGATCCAGGTGATACTCCGTGACGCGATTCGGCGATGTGATGAAGAGGATCGCCTCGAACCACTTGATCTTGCGTAGAAGTTCCTGTCCGGAGAGTTGAAGAATATCGCGTATACAGCCTTCCAGCACTTCGCGATAGCCCGGTTCACGCTCCACATGCTTCAGGATGATCCACGCCTTTGCCGTGTCGATCTTGCGAATCAAATCTACGGCAGCCGTCCGCGGCAGGTCGGGACGCGACGGCTTCTCGCCTGGTTCAATCAGCCCATCGTTAAAATAAACGTCTCCCCCGGGCAGGTGGGGGGTGGGTCGCGTTGCCACCTTCTCGGCCAAATCCACAAGATGGGAGAGCTCAAACAGCGAGTTCCCCGCCAGAGTGTGAGCGAACTCGTAAGGCAGCCGGTTCAGGTTGTCTGTAAAGACGTCAGGGGAGCACTGAATGATGCGATCGGAGGTTGCAGGCATTTAGCCTCCTCATTAGGTCTGGAAAATTTGTTTGAAGCTTGATTCAAGAGTTATCGAGTGAAACGTCCTGGGAGTTCATTGTCCATTAGAACCGATCGATGAAATACTCTCTGTCTTGCTCGCCGGCCACGCTTCCAGCGAAGCCTTGTCGTATGTGCCGGTGCGCACGCGAAGGAGTCCTGGATCTTCACCACGCAGCGTCTTGCCGAAAAAGGCCACTACGTAGCTGCGTACGATGTTCTGTATCTCTTGAGCGGGAAGCGCGCCGCGATGCGATAGCGAACGAAGTGGCGAGACAAGCGGCTGATCCGTAAAATCCTCGTGGCCCGCTCCCTTCACCGATAGCAGGTAACCGCCGAACTTGTGCAGCGACGTCTCCATATCTGCAAAGTCCGCCGCGTCAAGAGCAGCTTCCACCTTTTCGCGCGGATCGGGAAGTTCGCCTACTTGTGCGGTATAGGCATCCATCACAAGCAGTGGTTGACCCGGACCTCGTGCGTGGAGGGCGCCGAAGAACCACCCATCCATATTAACGGCCGCGTGAACCCTGCGATCTTCGGCGCAGACCGCAGTGGCCGCCGCTCCGCCAAACGAGTGCCCAATAGCCCCTGCCCTATCGGTGTCTAAGCGTCCGAACCACTGTGTATCAGCGGCAATATTCATATCCGCCAGGCCATCGAGAACGAAGCGTTGGTCCGCCACCCATTTGGTCAACTCCTTGTCCCAGATCGCCCTCACGCGCTCCGGAGTGCTGGTTTCCAGAGCATTGATATCGTTAGCAGCATTTCCACGCACAACCCGCCCGTCAGGAAATGCCACCAGGCTCGCATTGTACGTGTGATCGATACTGGCGACGATATAGCCTTGACTTGCCAGTTCCTCAGTCAGGAAGGTGTCATTGGTCCGTCTGCCGCCCCACGCATGGTTAAAGAGAATTACTGGAAATGGAGATCCGGTGAACGCCACCGGGGCATCCAGCCGCGAATTGGTAAGAATCACGCTCTGGTAGGAACTGGGGGCATCTGTCTCCCGGGCTTCACGGTAACGGGCAAAGCGGTTATGCGATGGCAGGGCCGGATACCAAAGCTGAACCATCAGTTCACGAGGGGAACCACCGCCCGGCGCGGCATCTTCGGTGCGAGTTGAGTCTTTCAAGTATAGGACCGTCGTGCCGACGGGGTAGGGTCCTGTGGGTTCGGGCAGGCTAAACAGAGGCAAGAGAATCGAGAACAATACACTTGCGGCGGCGAGCAACAGAGCTGACCAATGAGTGTATTTCTGAATCCGAATCCGGCCTCCCCCCGGCTTCCAGACCGCGAGACAGAGAATTCCAGTGGCTGCGTATGCGGGAATCATCTGCCAGTGCGCGCCTTCGAAAACAACATGCGCCGCCAGGTCCAGCAGGGCGGCAACTATGAACACACGGCTTGTTTGCGACCAGCGGCCCATCAGTTGGCAAACCGCCGCGCCAGCGACAAGTAAAACGAGAATAAATTCAAGTGGTCTCATAGCTCGATTGCGGGCTCATTACCGCGGGATTGCCTTTCTCCCGAGATCATTCACAGTCATCAGCTCGTACTTGTTCCTGCCGTTAGGCGCTGGCTCTTTCCCGCCGCGCCGGGTCGTTCACTGATGTTGAACGACGGTGCCTGAACGATTTTTCATACGTATGCAATTCTTGCTTTAGAGCGCGATCTGCCCGCTCCAGACCGACCTTGTTCAGAACCACCGCCACGCCTGCTACATCGAGCCGCTCTAGAAGCTGTCCAGAGCGTTCCAGTTCCTGTTTTGTCGTTGCGCTTGACCTCACCACAAGGACTGTCACATCGGAGACCCTTGCCAGATACTCCGTATGCGCGGAGACCGGCAGCGGGCTCGCATCGATCAGGATTGCATCGTATGGTTCGCTCGCATGATGCAAGCCCTGTAACACCGAATTCAGCGTTGGCGCCTCTTGTCCTGTGCCATATTCCGGGCGGCCGTGAGTTGCCGTGATCGGAGCAAGGGCGGCTAGCCGGATCTCTTCGGTATTGTTCCGACTCCGAAGAAGCAGTCGAGACCGCCAGGAAAAAATATTCGGCGCAATCTCCAGCCCTTCAGATGCCGATGCAACGATCGTCTGTGTCCTCACATCGAGACTGCGCAGCTTATCGCCCAGTTCTCTCACAATTGTGCTGGTTCCGCTGCCATGCGACGGTGATGTAAACAGAAAGACCCGCGCTCCCGAGTTCCTGATCGCATGATCGATGCCCGCAGCCAAACGTAAATAGTATTCGCCCGCAATCTCTCGATGGAACTCGCGATTGTCAAGCAGCACGCCGAGAGGATGGAAGCCCATCACGTGCTCGACATCCAGCGCCGTGAATATTCTATCGTCCAGCAGGTCCATCGCAATTGGAGCGCCGATGGCGCAGGCAAGGCTGAAAAGGACAAGACCAAGCAAGTAGATTTTCAGCTTGCTCGGTTCCGGGTTAAGTGGAGTGAGCGCCGTTGAGGATATGTGAATTGACCCGGGAGAACTGCTTTCAAGTTCGAGGTCGCGGATGCGGTCATCGACTGCGCTATACGCCTTTTGCAGGCTATCGATCTGCGGTCCGAGCGCTGCGGCCCTTTGGAATTTGGGAGCTGCCGAAGTGGCCGAGTGCGTCCTTTGCGCCAGTTCCTGGGTTAATTGCAATTCAACCATGCGTGTGCGCGCAACCTCTTGGCGCAATTTGTCCTGCAAGTTTTCGCCGGCCTCTCGTCTCAGATTGGCCATCTGTCCGTCGATCGAGTCCAGCTCATCCTTGTCTTTCTGATAGATCGGATGATCCTGTCGCAGGCCGTTCATTTCTTCGATCAACGCAGCTCTTCGGGTGTTCAACGAAATTCTCACCCCAGCTAGCCCTGCGTCGGACGCGATCGACTCGTCCGCATTGGCTTCCATCACGCTCGCCCCCCCGGGACCGCTTCCTTTCACGATGGCGGCCAGTTGCGCCTCTGCTGCTTGGCGCTGCATGCGCGCGGTAACTTGCTCTTCGTTCAGTTTCTGCAATGTCGTATCAAAGACGTCGTTCCCACCCTCTTTGCTCGAAAGCGTGGCCACACCAAGTTGCTGCATGAGCTGCGCCTGTTCTCCCAGGCTGTCATCCATCTCCTTTTGCAGCCGAAGCTTTTCTTGCCTAAGGGTATTCAGGCGGTCGTCCAGCCCGTAAAATTCTTCGTTCTTCATGCGATCCATATAGGTGTCGGCAAGCGTGTTCACAATTACGGCAAGATCCTTCGGCGAGGTGCTATGGAGCCCGATCGACATCTCGTAAGTTGAGCCGACTCTCTTCACTTCAAGCGACTTCTGTAAAACCTCAATTTCATAAGGCAGTGCCGGCCCCTGATAGGACGGCGATAGCCCTCTGCGGTACCGCACGGCGTAGGGCAGCTTCGAGATAGAATCCGCGATAATGTCGTGCCGGGTCACCGTCTGGATCTGGTCCTGAACATACGAGTCGTAAGGAAGTTCGACCTCGCTGTCACCTGCCAGCATCTTTGGAAACTTTGGCGATAGATAGACAATGCTGTGAGACTCGTAATCCGGCTTGGCCCTCTTCCAGATGACAAAGGCACCGCAACCGGCAAATGCAACAAGCACTGCGAGAGAGACATACCAGTGGCGTCGAAGACTGCCGACCACATCAATGGCCGGTCGCGACCCTTCGGAAGAACTCCCGCTACGGTGCAGCGGCAAAGACAACATATTCTTGGAGCTTTCAGGGAGCGAATTATTGGATGTCGTATTGATCATGACTGCCCTTTCCAACTCAGTGCGCGGCCAGTGCCGCAAAACTTGCCATGGTTACGAAGGGTGCCAGTTGCTGCATCACAAAACCCATCTTGGCAAATCCACTCTTGGGAACGAAGACGATATCGCCAGGATTAAGCGAGACTTCCATACCGCCATTTGGCTTCAGCAGATCGTGGAAGCGGACATACTGAGTCTTGTCTCCCTTGGAACGGTGGACAATCTGAATCTCCGGATTTCCGCCGGCTGCATCGCTCAGTCCGCCAGCCTCACCCAGAACTGAAGAGAGTGTCGAGTCATGTTTCAGTGCAATCGGCCCCGGATGCTGCACCTGTCCCATGATTGTTATGGTTCTAGTGGATAAGGCGGGCACAAACACCACATCGTTGCGGCGCAACCGAAGATCCGCCAGCGGACTGCCCGATGTCAGCAATTCCTGCAATTCAACCCAATACACCTGATCTCCCCGGTAGATGACGCATTGCTCTGGCATACTGCCATCGGGGCGGGCTTGTATGCCGCCTCTTGAGAGCACCTCAAGCAGGGTCGGCGTCTGCTCAAAACTCACCATGCCAGGATTCTTCACGTCCCCCAACAGAGTGACGTGATTCGAGCCGTATTTGTCCACCTGAACCGTCGCTGCCAGTTTTGTATAGTAGGGTGACAATGTCTCAACGACCTTTTGCCCCGCTGCCTCGCGAGTCAGGTCGGCGAGTTTGATCGGTCCGGCCAGTGGAAGCGTCACGCGCCCGTCGGGACCAATCACATCCTTGCTGTCCAAATCGGGCCGTCCAGGATAACGGATAGATATCTCATCTCCCGCACCCAGCGTGTATTCCTCATCTAAGGAAGGCTCGAATTTGCGCAATGTCTCGAGCGGGCTCAGTTTCAGCTTCGGATCAGGAATGCTCTCTTGATTGGAATCGCCCGCTGTTGGAACGCTGCTAGGCGCATCCTTCACTGACGCCTTGTCGTTCGCCTGCGCGGCATTTGCGGGTAGCGCATCGACCGTGCAGAGCGCAAGAACAGCAAAACCGCAGAGCGTGAGAACGTAACGTTGACTCGACAGATTCATGGATAGCTCCTAAAACAATTGAGCAGCGTTGCGCTCCTAAAAGAGGCAACTATGTACCGCGTGCGACGGGCATCGATTCGACCTTTGGCGCCGCGTCGAACCCCGGCCTATTGGCCATCTCCAGGAGTATCGCGGGCTGTTCGCACCCATGCGGAATCCGCCCGGGAAGCGCGCCATACTTCGGGAAGAACTGAAAATTTCCAAACGATATAGGCAGGGGCCGCTGCCAGAACTCTTATCATTCCCCGCAAACCGGAACCGCAAGCCGCTGCGGCCGTTACATGCAAAGAGAGCACAAGGAAACCCGCCAACGCATACAGCCTGAGCCAACCAACAGGCAGGAGGGCGGCAACCAGCAGCAGACATGCCTCCGTGGCGATCGGCGCGGCCAGCAGATCGAGAAGTGGCTCCAGCAGGCGCACTCGCCCGCGCAGCAGGTCTACCATCAGCCTTGGAACCCACTGTTTCATCATTCGCCGGCGGCCGCCTTCCCATCGAGCGCGCTGGATGCGTGCTCCATCATCCGAACGAGGCATCTCGCCGCTCACCACGGCCCGGTCGACAAACTCCACGCGAATACCGTCTTGAATCAAAGCGAGATGATATTCCAGGTCTTCCACGACGGAATAGGCGCCATATGGAATCCGCTCTAACACCTCCCGGTGAAGGGCGAATCCATTGCCCAGTATCCCCGCTGACAGACCCAGGCGTTCGCGGCCGCGCGGGCGAATCACATTGAATCCTTGAAAGGCAAGCGTCATGAGTCTGGTGCGATCATTTGCATCGGAGTTATAGACTTCATAACGGCATTGCACAGCTTTCGCACCTGCCAGGAACCCCTGCCGCACCGCCGCGATCAGGCCGGGGCTGACAACGGAGTCCGCATCGATGACCAGCACTGCCCGCGAAGGTCCTGCCAAAGCCTCGGCGAAGCCATAACTCAGTGCACAGCCCTTGCCCTTCCGGTCGGGATCATTCAGCACCAGAACCCTTGCTCCTGCGGCCTTGCCCTCCGCCGCCGTCGCATCCGTGCAGTTGTGTGCAATCACCACCAGATCCACGCCCGGACCAGCTGAGGATGCGATGCTCTGAACGCAGCGTCCTATAAGAGTTTCTTCATTGTGGGCCGGAACCACGACAGTCAGCGGAAAATCCTCCGCTGCGCCGCTTTGTTTTCTTGCGCGTGTGCGCGGCAGCAGAGAGGCGGTGGTCAGCAACAGGAGCTCCGCCAGTAATGGCAATGTCGCCATGACCAGCACGATCCCGATGATGTCGAACACTTGTGAAAAAAACATACGATGAATCCCTGCCTTTCACTCCATCCGATCAATCGCAGTTCGATCTACCGGAATCATGCTGCATCCGCAGGCGTCAGTTTCTGTATCAATCCATCCATCTCATGGCTGCTTTGCGAAAGGACTGTCATGGGCTCAACCTCAAATCCACGACCAAGCAACTGCTGCACCTGACGGTACACGGCTGGAACTTCATGCGCATGAATCGGAATCAACTGGCCGCCTATGCGGCAAAAAGCCCAATCCTTCCCAAGTTGCGGAACCGTCACCATCTCTGGTTGGATGCGCCGCAAGGCCTCCGCAACCGTTGGCGCCATACGAAAGAAGAGCCGAAGCCGCGAAGCGCCCAAAACGTGAACCAGAAGACGATCCATTCCTGCAAACCAAAGTTCGCGTTTCCAGCAGCGGGCTATATTCATCACGTAGAGCAGCGACGCGAGCGCATCCGCTCCAATATATGCCGTGTCGCCCATATCCAGCACTACATGAGAACCGGCGAGAACTGCCTTGCGAACTTCCGATTCAAATCGTGGCAACAGTGCGCCCGTGAAATCGCCCTCAATGCGCAGAACCATAGCCGAGCCAATCATCTTTTGCGAGATCCGCGCCTGCCTGCGTCGTCTCCCCTGCATTGCCATTGCCGCCAGTTGCACGGGTAGATAGCGCAGCACCCCTCCCGCATTGCTAAGATAACGCTTCGCCAGCCGCGTCGGTTCCTGAATCATGCGGTAGAGCCACTCCGTGCCGTTTTGCTGCATCCATAAAGGTGCGCGAGAAATTTTGCCGCTCAAGAAATCGAACGAAGCGCCAACTCCGATGCAGACTGGCACCGCAAGCCGGCGGCGGTGCATTGCCAGCCATTTTTCCTGCTTTGGATTTCCAAAAGCGACCAAAAGAATGTCCGGCCGGGCGGCCTCGATCCTTGACAGGATCTCCTCGTGATCCATCTCTTCCAGCGGCTGATGCTTTGGGCTGTAGCGTCCTGCTATGCAGACGCCAGGATAGTTCTTCTCCATCCATTCTGCCGTGCCCACGGAGCTATCTTCTTCTGCTCCCAAAAGAAAGAGTCGATAGCCGCGTTCCGCAGATAGTTTCGCTAATTGCGGCACAAGATCGGCCCCCGCGACCCGCTCCTTCAGGCCCGATCCCAATAAATGCGACGCCCACACCAGCGGTGCGCCGTCAGCAAGTACGAGATCGCAGCTCGCCAGCGTCTCGTAGAGTTCCTCGTCATGAATTGACTTCATGAGAAAATCCACGTTTGCCGTCGCTATCTGATGGAAGCCTCCCTCCGCAATATTGGCCTCCACGGCGTCCAGAACCTCTTCCATCGTCAGGTTGTCAACGGCAACACCTAGAATGGCGACACGAGAATTGTTCGATTTTGCCATTGTGATCGCTCCAAATGCTTCGTTCAATTGCGGGCCGCCGGCTCCGTTCAACTTGATGTAAAGAGCTGCTGAACCCGCAGTGGGAAAGAAACGACGCCACGGCATTCTCATGACCGATAAAAGCAGAAGGTATACATCCGTGCAGCGGTTTCTTTGGGAAGGCGGCACGTTGTGCGGTGCCGCATAAAATCATTGATGCTTGATGGGATGGACCGTCATTTCCGGTGTAGTTTTATCGCGTCCTGATTTCTGCGGCCAAGTGCTGCCGCGGCGATTGAAAAGAAGGGATGAGTCAATTGTTCCGGTCGGCGCGTTCCGGCCCGGATTGTCCATGGATGGCTTCCACATCGTTCAGGTTCAGTTCAGCTGAAATGGCTTGTGAGAATACTGAGATCGTAACGATTAGACGAAGGTTGTTCTTGATTCTCGCCAGGCGTCCTTGCACGCCGGCCAGCGGTCCCCGCGTGACCTGCACCATTGTGCCCGGTGTCAGCGCGTCGCAGCGGTCGCACGGCACGCTGCTTCCGAGAGTCCGGCGTACTGCGTCGATTTCGACCTCGGAGATTTGGCTTGGCTCATGGTTTCCACCGAGCAGTCGAACGATGCCGTTCGTCTCCAGCACCTTTACCCGGTTGCGCAAATTGGGCTCATAATGAAGGAAGAGGTAGCCGCTGAACGCCGGCACCTCGATTACTTTACGCCGATCCTTCCATTGATGGACCTCACGAAGCAATGGAAGATAAACCCTGAACCCTTTTATTGTTAGACCTGATGCTACGCGCTGTTCACAGCGATAACCGGTCTGCACAGCGTACCATGCTTGATTGGAATTCTCCGCCAGAGGCAGTTCCCCAATCCTAGTTTCAGCGCTAAAGCAGGCTTCGCCCATGTCACCCCCATTTGAGTGCTGATAGTTCGATTGGATTTTTCCTTAAGTGATTGGAATGGCGCAAGAGCAAATTGCTCTCGGCACCAAAGCAACATCAGCACGTAACGCCAATTAACCAGTAATTGCTTTATTGGTGAAGAAGGCTTTCGCCGGCCCCTACGCTTGTTCTTATAGTGCCGGCTTCCTTCATAACCGTTTCAAAGAGCCAATCCGCATCGCACCCCAATACCGTTGCGATCTCCTGTCGCATTTGCTGCCGGGGCACACGAACCCCGTTGATGATGCGGCTCAAATACGCCTCATCGATCCCCACCAGCTTGGCCAGCCTATTCTGGCGCATGCCGGTCGTATACATTCGCAGCTTGAGATTGGGGTAGATACTTCGCGCCCTTTCTGCGCAATAGCGCCCGGTGATACCGCCTGGAAAACTGCTTCTAATCGTTGTGACGGCTGTCACGGCAGAGTAAAAATCGCCACCGCTATACTTGCGGTAACGAAAGAGTATGTGAAATGACAAGATTTTGCCACTAAACTTTGGTAATCCACGCGTGTATTTTCAGTGCTAAATGCAAACATCTTTCGTCATGCTGTAAGTGTAAGTAGAAGATATAAAACACATTAAAAGTATTCCATGCAGGCATCAACCCTAGACAACCTCTATAAAATCCTTATAAACCAACCGTGATCTCAATTTGATATTTTGCAAACTCGCAGATTCATTAATATTTTCCTCCCCATGCTCCGAGGGGAC
>CAYVMS010000009.1:6494-37857 GCA_964452615.1 uncultured Occallatibacter sp. | reverse complement strand
TCGTGGTCAGAAAATCGTCAGCCATCCCATGCGCAAACTTGGCCAGAATGTTGGCCGTGGCCGGCGCAACCACCAGAGCATCGGCCCATTGCGCTTCGCCGATGTGCTCAATCGAGGAGTCGTATGCCCCGTCTGCTGTTCCGGCATCGTCCCACAGGCCGGTGATGACCTTGTGCCCGCTCAACGCCGCAAAGGTCAGCGGCTGCACAAACCTGGTCGCCGCCTCCGTCATCACCACGTGAACTTCAAGGGCCTGGCGTTGCAGCGCGCGCACCAGCTCAGCCGCCTTATACGCCGCAATTCCGCCCGACACACCGACCGTAATCCTCATAACAGGATTGTAACGCGAGGCCAGCCCTGCTGCTCGCTGCCAGTCTCGTGGCCCGCCCATCAAAGCTAGTGAATCTCCATTTGCCATGGATTAAAGGAGACAAAATCCATGCAAAGGCCACCTGCCACGTCTGAAAATCCACGAAGAAGGTGCTATTGGCCAATTCCTTTGTCAGGCGAGCAACTGGCTTGTTGCGTTTTTTCGGCATCGCTGGGCGCCCAAGTCTCGTCTAGTAATGAGCGAGACTTCAAATGGAACAATGGTTGCTCTTGAAGCGTTTTACTCTTGCTGCTTTGCGGCGAAGGTGGATCTTTTTCACAATGACACTTGCAAACCCAGATGCAGGCAGGGCCGCCATTCTGTTCGCATTCTTTATGGCAGACTGAATAATAGCCATTAGGACAGGTAGCAGGCGAACAGCCGTCCTGAGCTTGAGAAAAAGAGGAACAAGCCAAAAGCAATAACGTTACGAATACGTATTTCACGACTCCTCCTGTTGGTTAAGAGATTTCAAACCTCTGGTCATTCTTTGGTTTCGGCCCATCACATTAGCTGCCCTGGTACGATGTACTGCCATTCATTTCACTCCTGAATTGTACTGAAAACAGCAAGCACCCATTTAATTCATTGCTACCAGTTAAGCAAACTGATTTCCATTTTCAAGCCTCCTGGGTTGAATTGCTGACGTTACCATCCTTCGACGAATGTTGCCTTCAACGTGCATGGATCCATCGTCCCTGGGATGTATGAAAAGACCTCAGGTGTCGCACTCTGAGATTCTGCTTGAGCAGTCACATCACTGCCTACTTTGATTGAACAGGCAGTTATCGAATCCTGCTTAATGCTCCACTCAGATCCGTCAGTCAAGGTCATCAGCACATCGCCTCTAGGGATCGTGACTAACTTCACCACGTGAGCACTCCTCATTTCAAAACCAGCATCCTTAGAAGTGCCCGAAAATGCGAGTTGATCGGTTTGACCGAGCGCAGCCCCAAAGTGGTAGTTAAAGGCGATTAGTGACGCGATATCGTTATCCGTTCTTAGACCACTTCGCAATTCCTGGAACAAAAAGACGATGGACTGCAAATCAATCATCTTGTAAGCTCTCTGATCTCCGCTTTTAACCGGTTTATTCCAATGCTCCCATGGTGACCTTATGATTACCTCACCGCGGTATCCAGCATTCTCTAAGTCTCCTCCGATCGTTTTTGGTAAATCAAACAAGTTATTTGCTAGCATTGCATCAAGTATATTTGTGTAATCTAGGACAATATACAATTGCGAATCAGTTGCTAAGAGAACCGAACAGCGCGGAATATGACTTGTGGGACTAGCAAATGTAGACCACCTTTCAGTCATTGCCGCTACGAAGTCTTTGCATGCATCTCTTGCAATCCATTCTGCATTTTCCTTTGACTGCGGGTGATCAACCTCTGGCCTACCATACAGACTGCCCCACGCCCAGAAGTAGGAATCGTCCGAGGAAAAATCCGAGTTCTTCCCGAGAGAATGCCTCCCGTTTAGAAATATGCTGTAGTGCCACTGATGCTGCGACAGATATATATCTGAGATCTTCACGTCACACTGAATCGCTTCGGAACATGCACCGTGTAGGCTTGGGTCATATCCCATTTCTTGAAGTGTCTGGAATAATAGTGTTGACCAAGCACGACGCATACCGTGCTCAAGAACGTCTGTCGGCGAGAAAACGGAGACATCATACCAGCTCGGCGCAGTCTCCTTGGCGGAGCAGAGTGTCGGCACCTGCGGAAGGCCGGGGATCATCTTCCCGGTAATATACGAACAAACAGCCTGCGGGCTTGCAGGGGAGGGTTTAACTTGCTTTTGATGCTGCTGCGCAAAAGCTGAAAGTGAAATTAGGCACAGAACAATGGCCGATACCCTTGCGACTTTCATACTTACTCCGAAGGACCGTTATGTTAATTACTAAGGCTTATGCTTTCCGTACTGGTCCGCACCGGTTCTTGGGTTGCGGTAATGCCCATTCTTGTGATGCTGGTTTGTGGAGCCGGGGTACTGCCCACCATGGGAAGCAGTGTGTTTTCCACCACCGTAGTAGGGCCGTGATGAACGCGAACCATGCACGGCAAGCGATCCGTGATAGACCTTTGCAAGGCTGCTCAGAGGAAGAAGAGAGGCGAGTAAACCGAGAATGAAAAGCCTGACGAATCTCATAGCATTGGCTCCCGCATCTACTCCAGTCGTTGCTTTATCCAGGCGGTTGGGTCAAGCTTTCGGCCTATACCTTGGCCGCATAGCGAGCCCTGCGGCCGCAGAATGGCCTGGAAGGCCGAAAGAAGATCGCCCATAATCTCGTTTGTGGCCCAGCTCTTTGTCCGCATCTGGAAAATCCAATCCAACATGATGGCGCTATCTGTGATCGCTTCCAGATTGATTTCGTAATGTCCCTCAGGACCATCAAAGTCGAGCGCTAGAGTTTCCGCGTTCAACCACCAGCCGCCCCATTTCATCCCGTGCTTCAGCTTTTCCATCATGGTTTATGATTATCGTCCACGCCTCCTGGGCTGTCAAAAGCGATTCCCCCGTTGTGATGCCGCGAATCGGAAATCCTGACTCTGATAACACGCACTCCCAGAAGGCGAAAGCAACGCTCCTTTTCTGAACGTTCTGGCTGTGTAATCGGCTATCCAGGAACCACACCACCCCTCGCTGACGGCTCACTCCACTGTCCCCACCCCGGAACGATACAATCGCCTCTAGAGGCCGTCCTCCACGGGCAGGTCTTCAAGGAGTGTCTTCACCCATGGGCTATCAGGTTCTGGCCAGAAAATATCGTCCGCAGCGCTTTGCCGACGTCGCCGGCCAGGATCACGTCACCCGCACGCTGATGAACGCCCTCAGCCAGAACCGCATCGCCCACGGCTACATCTTCTCGGGCCATCGCGGCATCGGCAAGACCACCATCGCCCGCATCGTCGCCCAGGCCCTCAACTGCCGCACCGAAATTGGAACTGAAGCACGCCCCACGCCCGAGCCCTGCGGCGTTTGCGACTCCTGCGTTGAGATCCGCCAGGGTAACGCCGTCGATGTGATCGAGATCGACGCAGCCACCAATCGCGGCATCGACGAAATTCGCGAACTCCGCGACGCCGCCCGCTACGCGCCGAGCCGTGACCGCTACAAGATCTACATCCTCGACGAAGCCCACCAGATCACCGACGCGGCGTTCAATGCCCTGCTCAAGACCCTCGAAGAACCCCCGGCGCACGTCATCTTCATGATGGCCACGACGCAGCCCGAGGACATTCCTCAGACCATCCGCTCCCGCTGCCAGCACTTCAGCTTTCACGCCGTCAAATTCGACGACATTCTCGCCCAGTTGAAGATGATCGCGGGCAATGAAGAAGTAACCGCCGAGGATGCAGCCCTTGCCTTGCTGGCCGAGGCCGGTGACGGCTCCATGCGCGACGCGCTCTCGATCATGGACCAGGCCATCGCCTCAGCGCCGGTTGAAGACGGCCGCGCGGTCCTCTCCGCTGCGCAGATTCGCGAACTGATGGGCTCAGTGCCCAACGCCGTCTTTGAACGGCTGCTTGAAGCCGTCGCCGCCGGCCAGAGCGCCGAATTGATGGAGCAGTTGAATCTGCTCGTCAACGCAGGACACAGCCCTTCGTCGCTGGCTCGCCAGATGGTCCGCTACCTGCGCAACACACTAATGGCCAAGCTGGGCGGCGCAGAGACCGAACTGCTGCAGATCTCCGGCGACGAACGCGCCCGTGCTGCCCGCACCGCGCTGCTCTTTACTGAAGAGGAAATCACCCGCAACCTCCAGATAGTCCTCCGCACCTTTGACGATTTGAACTACCGCCAGGAGCAGCGCTTCCATTTGGAGCTCGGCCTGCTTAAGCTGATCCATGCTCAGCGCCTGCTGCCCCTCGAAGAGCTTTTGAGCGGTGTGGCCAGCGGCGCAAGCCCGCGCCCGTCTGGACCTGCCTCCACCCCAGCCTCGACAGCCAAGCCGCAAGCAATCGCGCCGCGCCCGGCCCCCCTATCGCCAGTGCCAGCTCCAGCCGCCGCACCACTTTCGCCCTTTGGTTCCACCGGCAGCAGTTGGGGTGTAACACCTAAGGCCAACAAAGCAGAACCAAGCTCACAGCCGGCCGCCTCTTCCTCTCCCGTCGCAACGCTGGAGCGCCCATCGCCCGCCCCCGCGCCCGTAGCAGTAGCCGCACCAGCCCCCATTACGACCTCAGAAACTCCCGCCGCGCCATCCAACTTGCCCAGCATTGAGGCTATCCGCCACACCGTCGGTTCCGCGCTCGTCGAGGCTGGACACGAATCCGCGGCGCAGTTGCTCGGCGCGGGCCAGTGGGCCATCGACGGCGCAAACCTGCGCATCGAGACCGCCCCCATGGGCAAAAAGATGCTGGCACTCACCGTCAACGCCGCGGCAGAAAAGATCATTCGCCAGGAGCTGCAGCGCCTGGGCGCTCCCGCCCGCTTTCTGATCGTTCCCAGCGAAACCGCCAGCCAGCAAACCGGGCCCGCACCGATAGCTGCTCCCATCGCCGGCAGCATCCAAGAGGCAGCGTTGGCCAATCCCTTAGTCCAGCGAGCCCGCGAGATCTTCAAAGCCGAGGTGCGCAGCGTCGTCGATCTGCGGCAGAAATAACCGAGGCCTCTCATTGCTGCGAGAGACTCGTTCGCAGCGGTGGAAAGTGTCAGGACACGATTTCAGTCGTGCCGCAAAGCTGGCCAATAAATCCGGGCTTTAGCCCCTGCGGCATGAATTAGGGTATGTAGGAGAACGAACCATGATCAACCCGCTCAAAATCGGCGAGATGCTTTCGCAAGCCAACCAGATGCAAGAGGAAGTCCAGCGCAAGCTCGCCCAAACCGTCGTCGAAGGTTCAAGCGGCGGCGGTGCGGTCACCGCTACAATGAACGGCAAAAAGCAACTCCTAAGCCTCCACATCGATCCTGCGGCAGTCATAGGCTTGGGCGGCGACAAACCCGACGTGGAAATGCTCGAGAACCTGGTTGTCTCCGCCGTCAACGACGCCGGAAACAAAGCCGACGAAGCCATCCAATCCAGCGTCAAAGGCCTGCTCGGCGGCCTTAATCTGCCGGGCCTCGGCTGACCACTGCCCACTGTTCCCTGTCCACTGATTTCAGGAGTCAAAGACCGTGTCACGTTACGCTGAGCCGATGGCCCGGCTCATTGAAGAGTTGAAGAAGCTCCCCGGCGTCGGCACCAAAAGTGCCCAGCGCTTCGCATTCCATATTCTGCGTTCAAGCGACGACGACGCCTCCGCTCTGGCCGAGGCTGTACGCGGCCTCAAGGCCAGCCTGCGTCTCTGCTCCATCTGCAACAGCGTCACCGATGTCGATCCCTGCGTCTACTGCTCCAGCCCTACCCGCAACCACCGCCTCGTCTGCGTCGTCGAGGAGCCCACCAACATCGACACCGTCGAACGTACTCAAAGTTATCAAGGCATCTACCACGTACTCCACGGAACCCTCTCGCCCCTGCACGGTGTCGGCCCCGACCAGCTCCGAACCAGCACTCTAGTTGCTCGCGTCGAGCGCGGTGAAGTCGACGAAGTCATCCTTGCCACCAGCCCCACCCTTGAGGGCGAAGCCACCGCTCACTGGCTAGCCTCCGCGCTGCGCGGCCTCCCGGTCCGCATCACGCGCATTGCCACCGGCGTCCCCGCCGGCAGCGACATTGAGTACGCCGACGAAGTAACCATGACCCGCGCACTCGAAGGCCGCCGCGAACTCTAGCTTCCAATGTGAGTGCGCCGATTCATCCCACTGAAACCGGATTGTCATACACTTTAAGTATCCACCGGCCGCGGCTCTCATCCTGCGGACCCTAACCGGAGAATCCACTATGCAGGAAACCGGCACCGCAGGCCAGAGCCCAACCCCGGCTCCAATCCCCACACCAAGCTCTGACGCCATCATCCGCGCCGAGAAGGTCGAGAAATACTACTCCCAGCCCAGCCAGAACCGCATTCAGGTCATCTCCGCCACCGACCTGGCTATCGTCCCCGGTGAAATCGTCGCCCTGCTCGGCCCATCCGGCTCCGGCAAATCGACCATGTTGCGCATGTTGAGCGGCCTCTCCAAGCCCACCGCCGGCCAGGTCTTCTGGCACGAACGGCCCATCGCCGACGCCGAGATCAATGTTTCGATCGTCTTCCAGAGCTTCGCCCTCTTCCCTTGGCTCACTGTCCTTGAGAATGTCGAAGCTCCTCTACAAGCGCGCGGTGTCTCCCCCGACGAACGCCACGACCGCAGCATGAAAATGCTCGACACGGTAGGCCTTGACGGCTTCGAAGCAGCCTACCCTAAAGAACTCTCCGGCGGCATGAAGCAGCGTGTCGGCTTTGCCCGCGCCCTCGTCGTCGAACCCGAAGTTCTCTTCATGGACGAGCCTTTCAGCGCCCTCGATGTGCTCACCGCAGAAAACCTCCGTAGCGAACTTCTCGAGCTGTGGGCCAACAAAACCATGCCCACCAAGGCTGTCTTCCTTGTCACCCACAATATTGAAGAGGCCGTCCTCCTCGCCGACCGCATCATCGTTCTCGGCCGCAATCCCGGCCACATCCGCACGGATTTCCGCGTCGAACTGGCCCAGCCCCGCGACCGCAAATCCGAGCCCTTCACGCAGTTGGTCGACTACATCTATAAAGTCCTCACCCAGCCCGACGTCGCCCCCGCCCAAGCGCCCGATCAGAAAGCCCCGGTCCGCGACCAGCGCCAGATGAAATATCAGATGCTGCCCCACGCCCGTCCAGGCGGCATCGCCGGATTGTTGGAACTCCTGTTGGACAAAGGCGGCCGCGACGACATGTATCGTTTGGCTGACGACCTCGCTTTCGAGATCGACGACCTGCTGCCCATCGTCGACGCCGCCCAGTTGCTCGGTTTTCTACAGATTGAAGAAGGCGACGCCGTCATCACTCCCGGCGGCACCGAGTTCGCGAACTCCGAGATCCTCCGCCAAAAAGAGCTCTTCCGCGACGCCGCAGTGTCTAACGTCCTGCTGCTGCGCCAGATTCGCCGCGCCCTCGAATCCAAGCGCGACCACACCGTCCCCGAAGACTTCTTCCTCGACATGCTTGACGAGCAATTCAGCGAAGAGGAGTGCCAGCGCCAGATCGAAACCGCCGTCACCTGGGGCCGTTACGCCGAGCTCTTTGATTACGACGCCGGACACCGCCGCTTCATCCTGCCCGACGCCCCCGAAGAAGAAACTGCCGCCAACGAGGAGGCCGAGTGAAGCCTCAGCACCCCCTCGCCCGTTCTCTGGTCACCGCTCGCAGCCAGTCCTTCCTCATCGATCTGGTCGTAATCCTCTGCGGATTAGCCCTCTTCTTTGGCATGATCCAGTTGGGTACCTACTGGATGGCCCGGCCCATGCCCGAGGCCGCCATCTCCCACTCCGTCCGCTCGCTGCCGCTCTATGCCTGCTACTCTCTCGAACGCATGGCCATCGCCTACGTGCTCAGTCTGCTCTTCGCTGTCAGCTACGGCTATACGGCCGCTTACAACCCGAGGGTCGAGGCCTGGATGATCGCGGTCCTCGACATCCTGCAATCCATCCCCGTGCTCAGCTTTTTGCCCCCCGTCATGCTGGCCATGATGGCTCTCGTTCCCGGCCATCAGTTGGGTATAGAGATGGGCTCCATCCTGCTCATCTTCACCGGCCAGGTCTGGAATCTTGCCTTCAGCTTCTACTCCTCGCTCAAGAGTATCCCCCGTGAGATGATCGAGGCCTCGCGCATCTACCGGTATTCAGCCTGGCAGCGCTTCTGGCAACTCGAAATGCCCTTTGCCGCTATCGGACTCGTCTGGAACTCCATCGTCTCGGTAGCCGTGGGCTGGTTCTTCCTGATCACCTGCGAAATGTTTCCTCTTGGCGCCCGCCACTTCCGCCTCCCTGGTCTGGGCAGCTATCTGCAGACTGCAGCCTCCGCAGATCCCGTCGATACTCACGCCCTTCTCTGGGGACTGGCCGTTCTGGTTTTCATCATCGTAGCTACCGACCAGTTGCTCTGGCGTCCGCTCATCGTCTGGAGCGACAAATTCAAATTCGAGCAGACCGAGTCCGCCTCTCGCGTCACCTCGCCTATTCTCACCCTCCTCCAGCGCTCCACCGCGCTCACCAGTCTCCCCGCCCGCGCCTTTGCCGCCCTCGACGAGCATATCTACCACAGCCTCTCCGCAACCCGCGACTGTCGAGTCGTCCAGCCCATCGACGATGACACTCCCAACCGCAGCCGGCTCGTCCCTTACCTGCTGGCCTTCTTTGCCGGCCTGGTCGCTCTCTGGGGCGCTACACACGCCTATCGCATGCTCCAAGGGGTCACCTGGCCAGAGATTCAGCTTCTCCTTCTGGGTGCCGGAGCCACCTATCTCCGCGTTGCCGCCACTCTGCTCCTCGGCGCGCTTTGGACCATCCCCGTCGGAGTGGCCATCGGCCTCAATCCCAGGCTGGCCAGGATTCTTCAACCCATCACTCAGGTTCTGGCCTCGATCCCGGCCACGGCGCTCTTTCCCGTCCTGATGCTCGGGCTCATCCGCCTGGGCGGAGGACTGGGCATCGGATCAATCGTCCTGATGATGCTGGGAACCCAGTGGTACATTCTCTTCAACGTCATCGCCGGAGCCATGGCAATCCCCTCGGATCTCAAAGAGGCCGCCACCGTCTACCGCTTCTCACTCTGGCAGCGATGGACCCGTCTTATCCTCCCCGGCATTTTTCCCTACCTGGTCACCGGCATGATCACGGCCTCGGGCGGAGCTTGGAACGCCTCCATCATCGCCGAGTACTTCCACATCGGCGACAAGACCCTGCAAACCCTCGGCCTCGGCGCGCAAATCAGCGCGGCCTCCGAATCTGGAGGCTTCTCTACCCTTTTGCTAGCCACCATCCTGATGGCCACCATCGTCGTCACCATGAACCGCCTGGTCTGGCGCCGTCTCTACCGCCTCGCCGAAACCCGGTACAAACTCGAGGGCTGATATATGGAACATTAGCTTTACAGACCTCACTCAGCCAGCACATGCTAGATGCTTATACTCATAAAATTCCTCGTAAAAGTTAAAGTGGAGCATTATGTCTGAGACCAAAATAACCCGCAAGCCAGTCGCAAAGAAGCTGAAGCTCCCCAGCCGCTCGCTCCGAGGCTCTCTCGCCCCCGATCGCATAGCCGCCATTCTCAAAGCTCTCGACGAAGCCTATCCCAAAGCCGAATGCGCCCTGACTCACCGCTCGCCCTGGGAACTGCTGGTAGCTACGATCCTCTCCGCACAATGCACCGACGTTCGCGTCAACTTAGTCACGCCTGAGCTC
Source organism: uncultured Occallatibacter sp. (assembly GCA_964452615.1). Classification (GTDB taxonomy): domain Bacteria; phylum Acidobacteriota; class Terriglobia; order Terriglobales; family Acidobacteriaceae; genus Telmatobacter. The sequence goes on along the minus strand of CAYVMS010000009.1, from coordinate 28,177 downwards.
TTCCGACGCTTTCCTACCCCGCAGAAGATGGCCAAGGCAACTCTGCCCCAACTCGAAGCCCTCATCCGGACCACTGGATTTTTTCGCAACAAGGCAAAATCCATTCAAGGCGCAGCCCGCAAGATTGTGTCGGATTTCAACGGCCAAGTCCCGCAGACTCTCGCCGAATTGATTACTATCCCCGGCGCAGCCCGCAAGACAGCCAACGTCGTCCTCGGCGTCTGCTTCGATAAAGCCGAAGGAGTGGTCGTCGATACGCACGTCCTCCGCATCGCCCGCCGCCTCGGATTAACCAACAGCGAGACGCCCCAAAAGGTCGAGCAGGATCTGATGCGAATCCTCCCGCAGAGCCGCTGGATCGACTTCTCCCACCAGATCATCCACCATGGCCGTCATGTTTGCCTCGCCCGCAAACCCAAATGCGACCACTGCAACCTCGAACAGCTTTGCATGTCGAAAGACAAAACCTGGCAGAGCTAGACATCAGTGAACTTATGGGAACTCTGATCTGACTATTTGAAAGGGTACAACTTCACTGGCTGCGGAAAAACTCATTGGGAACGCTCACAAGTGTCAGGGCACGACTTCAGTCGTGCCGTAATGCACTAAATTCATCATGGGATTTAGCCCCTGCGGTAGGTCTTTCGTCGAGTTTCCTCGGGAACAGGCCTTTTTCCGCAGCCTGTTTAGTCGTCCGCCGGCTTCGCCGACCCACGGAAAGATGAAACCGATCACGTTCATCTCGCGGAGGGAGAATCGATAATAGCCCAGGTCGGGGTCCCCGCGAGCAGGTCTTTGCTCGCGGGGTGGAGGACAAGCGCAGCGCAGTCCTGGGTAAGAGTCCAATAAAAGCCCCCGTCCCAGAGGGACGGTGCGAAATCCGCCCAAAACTCTAGTTCACATTAAATCAACCATTTGCAGCCTATGTGAAGAGTAATTTCTTATCAGGCATCGATATTGCAAGTGATTCACAGGCTCGGACCTCTGCTGCACAAAAGATAGCTCAAAAATTTGAGGCTGTTTTGCAGATAGTTGGCCACTGGTGACGCACAATGGGACTATGAATATTCCGATCAAAAACGCTCACGATTCTACTGCCCGCTAGACAAGGATTGTCCAGAGACCTACCCCCACCCCACCCCTATATTTGCTGTGAGACGGTGAAACTGTGACGGAGGAACGACGGCAAAGACGCTTCAGCTTTGCAAGACACTCACCACAGCAGCAATCAGCCCCGAGATGTCGGAAGGATCAGCCTCAGCCGCGGGCAGCCAACCCAATTCGCGCAGAGTCTGGCTGGTGATTGGCCCAATCGAAACCGCTGGAACGCCCGCCAATGGCCATGCGATCCCAGCCGCACGCGCCGCCTTCGCCAGATGCGTCACGCTGGAACTGCTGGTGAAAGTCGCAGCATCCAGCCCATCAGCTACGGCCTGACGCAACTGCTCAGGCGCAGCATTCGGCATCACGTTCCGATAGGCCTCAACAACATCAACCAAAGCCCCAGCCACCCGCAGCGCATCGGGAATCACATCCCGCGCAACGGCAGCACGGGGCAAGAGAACACGCTTGCCATGAGCCAAATCGCCAACCGCCGAGACTAGGCTCTCAGCGACATAAGCCTCCGGCACAACCGCGACGTGAAAGCCATAGTGCCGTGCCGCTTCAGCCGTTGCACTGCCGACAGCGGCGACCTTCAAGCCCTCGGCATTGGCAGGATTTACGCCAAAGCGCACCCCGCGAGCGCTTACCGCCTGAAGCGTATTGGAACTCGTAAGAATGAGCCAGTCGTATCGATCCAGGTGTTGTATGGCGTCATCGAGAGGCGCATAAGACTCTGGCGCAACAATCTCAAGCACCGGGACCTCGACCGGCTCGGCTCCCAGAGCACGCAGCCCATCGCTGAACTTGCCTGCCTGCTGCAAAGCGCGAGTAACGAGCACTCGCCGCCCAGCAAGCGGCAACACACTCACCGCAAACCTCCGCCAGAGCTAGCCGCAAGCAGTGGGCCAGCTCCGGCTTCAAATAGCTTCTCTGCTACCAAGCGTCCAAGTTCCACGGCGTCCGTGCCGTTATGTAGCGCTCGATGATAAACGCGCACCGCCGTTCCACTTTCCGGATCGGCGACAACGCCAAAAACCTCATCCCAAAGCTGCTCGCCTTCATTTGTCCACGGACGGCAATGGATACCGATCGGCACTTGGCAGCCTCCTCCGAGTGCGGCCAACGCCGCCCGCTCAACGGTTACGGCAAAGTGAGTCGCGGCGTCATTCAAGAACGCAACCGCCGCAATCGTCGCCACGTCGTCCTTGCGCGTCTCGATGCCCAGCGCTCCCTGACCCGCCGCCGGACAAAACTCCTGAGGCTCCATTCGTTCCCGCACCCACTCGATCTTCTCCAGCCGCTCAAGGCCCGCCGCTGCAAGCAAAATCGCATCCACCTGGCCCTCATTGAGCTTGCGCAGCCTCGTGTCCACGTTTCCACGAAACTCAACCGCCTGGATGTCGGGCCGCATCGCCTTCAACTGCGCCCGCCGCCGCTGGCTGCTGGTGCCGACGCGCGCGCCTTGCGGCAGAGCAGCGAGGCTGGCGAATTTCACCGACACAAACGCGTCTCTCGGATCAACGCGCGGGGGCGTTGCGGCTAGTGCGAAGAGTTCGGGCAACTCGGTAGGCAAATCCTTGAGCGAGTGCACGGCAAGGTCGATTCGCCCGTCCGCCAGCGCCTCCTCGATCTCCTTGGTGAACATCCCCTTGGAGCCGACCTGAGCGAAGGTCACCTCTTGCAGCCGGTCGCCGGTCGTCTTGATGATCTCGATCTCGACCGTTTTTCCTTGGCCGCGAAGCAGGCCGGCGATGTGATTTGCCTGCCACAAGGCCAACTGCGATCCCCGGCTTCCGATGCGCAATTTCATTGGCGCTCCAACTTGCTGGTCTCACTCATATTTAATTCTTCAGCCTCTTCGTCAGCACGACTCTGTGAATCGTCGGTATTCAGCTCCCTGCTTCCTGTAGTTAGCGACCACGTCTCGCAAAGCGCATCCAGCCGCACAGCATCGTTCTCACGGGCGGCCTGCTTGAGCGCCTGCATCGGTGGATGGAGAAGCTTGTTGACCAGTCCACGAGTCAGCGCCTCGACGGCTGCGAGTTGCTCCGCGGTCAGTGAACCGAGCCGTGCCTGCGCGCGCTTCAGTTCCACTTGGCGCATCTCCTCGGCTTGCTGTTGCAGGGCCACAATCGCCGGAGCCACATTGATAGTGCGCTGCCGCTGACGGAACCGTTCGACCTCGCTCTCGATCAACGCCTCGGCGTCCATTGCCTCACGGCTACGCTCGGCCATATGCGACGCGGCCACCTGCTGCAGGTCGTCGATGTCGTAGACAAAGATTCCCTCCAGCTTGCCCATCGCTGGATCAACATCGCGCGGCACGGCGATGTCGATGAAAAACATCGGCCTGTTGCGCCGCTGCTGAAGAAATGCCCGCCCGTGCTCGCGGCGGAAGATGGGATGCGGCGCCCCGGTCGAGCTGATTACGATGTCCGCCTGGCTCGCCGTCTCGTGCAATTGGTCAAAGGGAATCACACGGCCTTGAAACGTCTCGGCCATGCGCCGTGCACGCTCCTGCGTCCGATTTGTGACCAGAATCGCTCCCGCGCCTTGCTGCACCAGGTGTCGCGCTGCCAACTCGCTCATCTTGCCTGCGCCAACCAGGAAAACCGTGCGCCCTTGCAGCGACCCGAAGATCTTCTGGGCCAGTTCTACCGCAACTGAGGCGATGGAAACCGAGTTCGAGCCGATCTCAGTTTCGGTACGAACCTTCTTGGCTGCCGCAAAGGTACATTGAAGCAGATGATCGAGTTGGCCGCCTACGGTTCCCGACGCGCGGGCCACCGCGAAGGCCTCTTTCACCTGGCCGAGAATCTGCGGCTCGCCTACTACCATCGAGTCAAGGCTGGCAGCCACGCGAAAGAGATGCCGCACGGCATCCTGGTCGCGGTGTTCGTAGAGGTGTGGAGCGAGCAACGCCTCGTCCAAGCCGAAATGACGTTGCAGAAATCCGGTCAGTTCGGTCGACGACGACTCGATGGAGGCCAAAATCTCCACTCGATTGCACGTGGAAACAATCATGCACTCTGCGACCCCTGGAAGCGCTGCCAAAGCGCGGGTGGTCTCCGGCAAATCCTCACGCGAGATCGCGATGCGCTCGCGAACCTCGATGGGCGCGGTCTTGTGATTGACGCCGATGATGGTCAGAGTCATTACGGACCGTACCTATGAACGCGGCTGATGACATTGACGGCAAAGACGGCGAGCATCACAAGGAAGACGGCCCCGGAGAGATAAGCCGCGCGGCGTCCGCGCAGTCCCGCCGAGCGGCGCACCAGAAGCAGCGTAACGTAAACCACCCACAAAATGAACGACGCGATGACCTTGGGATCGAGAAAATAGGCGGCGCCCAGAGGCGTCTCCTGGGCCAGGACAGAGCCAATCACCAGTCCGACCGTCATGCATGGAAAGCCGAATTCGAGAGTGCCGTGGGCGATGCGCTCCAGCGTATCCAGGGGCGGCAGCCAGTCGAGTGGCACCCACCAGGAGTCTTCACCGGGCTTGTGCTTGCTCTTGAGGCGACGCTCCTGGAGAAGGTAAAGCACCGAGGCCAGAAGGCTGAAGCCGAGCGCAACATAAGCAGCCAACAGAGCGGCGATGTGAGCAATAAGCCAACTGATGCGTACGCCACTCGAAGGAAAGATGTAGCGCTCAGGGCCCAGAGCGGGGACAAGGACGGCGAGAAACGTGACAGGCAATGCAAGGATCCCAAGCGAGATCGCGTCGTAGAACCACCAGACAAGAAAAAACAGTCCGGCGATGGCAAAGCCAAGCAGTGACTCGAACTCGCGAGCTCCGATTGGCATAATGCGATGGGCCTGGACAAGCATTTCGACGCACGAGACGAAGTGGAAGAAGAAGGCCAGTCCGCCCAGGTGGATGCAGCTCTTGCGCCAGTTGGTCAGTCCGTAAAGTACAGCCGGAAAGACAGCAAGAGAGGCCGCCGCATAGAGGATCGCCGCAACTCGGAGCCAAAGCAGGTACATTTTGTTCCTCACCCAACTGTTGCAGATAAACAGTATACTGTGACGCAACTCACTTGGAGGAGCGCGTGTTTGCGCCTTGCACGCGCTTCCCCTCACTCAGTATCTTTAAGACGCGGCTTGACTAACTCCAGAAAAGAGATTCATGGACGATTTGAAACGGCTTTTCGAGCAGCATTTTCGCGTACCAGCCGAGGATGCGCGACCGCTTCAGGGCCAGCTCGGAGGCTCGGGACGGGCAATCGTTCGGCTGACCGGTGGCGGGTTCAGCGCCATCGGAGTGCAGTATCCGGTTCGAGAAGAAAACGCCGCTTTCATTGAGTTTTCCAAGCATTTTCGCCGCTACGGATTGCCGGTACCCGAGATCCACGCGGAAGATCTGAGCCAGGGCGCCTATCTTGAGGAGGACCTAGGCGACACGACTCTCTTTGATTTTCTTGGAAGAAATCGCACAGGTGACACAATCTCTCCCGAGGCAAAGGAAGCCTATCGCAAAGTGGTAGCGATGCTGCCGCGTTTTCAGATTGAGGCGGGGCGCGATCTGAATTACAAGGTCTGCTATCCCCGAGCCAGCTTTGACCGGCAATCGATCGCCTGGGATTTGAATTATTTCAAGTATTATTTTCTGCGCCTCGCCGCGATTCCCTTCAACGAGCAGGCGCTGGAAAATGATTTTGCCCGGCTAACGAAGTTTCTGCTGGGCGCGAGCCACGACTATTTTCTTTATCGGGATTTTCAGAGCCGCAATGTGATGCTGCGCGACGGGCAGCCTTATTTTCTTGATTACCAGGGAGGCCGCAAGGGTGCGCTGCAATACGACATCGCTTCCCTGCTCTACGACGGCAAAGCCGATCTACCGCCGGAGTTGCGCCAGGAACTGCTCGACCACTATCTAAAATGCCTGAGCGACTTCATTGCCATTGACCGTGAAGTCTTCATGGAGCACTACTACGCGTTCGTTTATGTCCGCATACTTCAAGCTTTGGGCGCGTATGGCTTCAGAGGCTTCTATGAGCGCAAAGCCCACTTCTTGCAGAGCGTCCCGTTTGCGTTGAAAAACCTTCGCTGGCTGGCCGCGAATATCAAGTTGCCAATAGCGCTGCCGACACTGATGGAGGCGCTTGATGGAATTTCGGCATCGGAGAAGCTGCAAGGGATCGCCAATCCAGCCGAATCTCTGACGGTGCGAATTTTCAGCTTCAGCTTCCACCGCAAGATGCCGAAAGATGAGACCGGAAACGGCGGCGGATTTGTATTCGATGCCCGCAGTCTGCCAAACCCCGGCCGCGAAGATCGCTTTCGCCAGTTGACTGGTAAAGACCCGGCGGTGATCGATTATTTGGATCATCAGGCTAGCGTGCATCAATATCTTGCCGGTGTCGTGTCGCTGGTGGATGCTAGCGTGAATGCCTATCAGCTCCGCGGATTCAAGAACCTCATGGTCTCATTCGGTTGCACCGGTGGCCAACATCGCTCCGTTTATCTCGCTGAGCAATTGGCGAAGCATTTGAGGTCAAGCAGCGGAGTGGAAGTCGTCGTCCGGCATATCGCGCAAGAAAAAAGAGAACTGGAGAGCCCGGCAAGATGAAAGCGATGATTTTGGCTGCTGGGCTGGGCACTCGTCTGCGGCCGCTCACCAACGATCGCCCCAAGGCATTGGTCGAAGTCGCCGGCCGGACGCTGCTGGAGATCGCCATCTCTCGTGTGCGTGTCTTTGGCGTGCGCGAGGTGGTTGTCAATGCGCATCACCACGCCGGGATGATTGTCGACTTTCTGAAGGCCCACGACAACTTCGGCATGAGGATCGTAGTCTCTCGCGAGGAGGAGTTGCTCGACACTGGCGGCGGTTTGAAGAAGGCTGCGTCTTTCTTTATCGATTCGAACGGAAGCTCGCAAGAGCCTTTCATCCTGCACAACGTCGATGTCATCAGCACTATCGATCTTGGGCGCATGACGAGCTTTCATATTGAGAAGGCCGCCCTCGCTACTCTAGCAGTTCAAGACCGGGAGACCTCGCGATATCTGCTCTTCGACGAGCAAGGGGAACTCTGCGGTCGTCGGGCTAGCCGCGACGGGCAAGACCAAGTGGTTCGTCCTGCTGAACAACTGGCGCCGCTCGCATTTTCAGGCATCCACGTTATCTCGCCCGAGATATTCTCAAAGATGAAAGAGGAGGGCGCATTCTCGATCATTGATGCGTATCTGCGCCTTGCGGCGCTGGGCGAAAAGGTCGCCGCCTTTCGCGCAGATGAATTTTACTGGCGTGATCTCGGCAGGCCAGTAAGTATCGTCGAAGCCGCCCGTGATCTGACGAGTGGAACGTCATTCGGAGAATGAAGCTCCAACGAGTCGCATTCCCGGGCCAGCGCTCCCCGTTCAAGCTCCGAAACGATTCCGGTAGAGGCCTACTTAAAATTCTCCACTGTCCGAAATCGGACACTTTCTTTCGCAATCGGGCACTCTAATTCATCAGGCGGTCCATGCGCTGAGAACCCCTGCCTACGCGGTGAAGGTTAAAACCTTGGCATTCTTTTGCGCCTTTATTACTAGCTCTGCAGCCAGGAGCGCTTGTTCCTGGTTTTGCGCGATGCGTGTGCGGTTCACAATGTCGGCTACAAACTGCGGTCCGAAGGGCAGCACCACTTTGCTGCAATCGATGTAGCGGGTCTGCTTCTGGTCCACGACAAACAAGTGATCGCTGCCTGAACGGCCCGCAATGTCGATATACTTGCGAAGCTCGATGTATCCCTCTGTGCCAAGAATAAAGAGGCGCCCGTCGCCCCAGACGCCCAGTGCATTGGGCGTAAACCAATCCACCCTGACATAACCCGCGCCCCCATTGCCGTGCAGCATCATATCGCCGAAGTCTTGAAAGTCGGGATGAGCGGGATGGTTAACATTTGCAATCTGCGACGCGGTAACCTCAGCGACCGTCGAGCCGGTAAAGTAAACGAACTGGTCGGCCTGATGCGATCCTATATCGCAAAGAATGCCACCGAATTGCGATTGATCCCAGAACCAATCGGGCCGGCTAGGCGCGTTGATCTGATGGGGCGCGATATTGATTGTTTGCACAACCTTGCCGATCGCGCCGCTCTTGACCAGATAGCCAGCCTGCACCGCTGCGGGTACCTCCAGCCGTTCGGAATACATAATTGCAAACATCTTCCCGGTTTCCGCGGAGACTTTGCGCACCTCAGCCAGTTGCTCCAATGTGGTCACAGCGGGTTTGTCGCTTAGAAAGTCCTTGCCGTGCTTCATCACGCGAATGCCGAGCGGCGCGCGCAGGTTAGGAATCGACGCGCTCGCAACCAGTTGGATCGATGGATCATCCAGAATCTCATCCTCGCTCTTTGCCAGCCGCGCATTGGGATATATCTTCTGATAGTTGGCAATCGCTTGGGGAAGCGTCGAATAAAATGCCTTCAACTCTCCTCCGCCACGAATCACAGCCGCTGTGATGCCCATGATGTGAGCATGGTCAAGTCCGATCACGCCAAACTTGATGGAGTACTTAGGCTTTGCATCCACATCGGCTCCTGGCAGAGCTACCTCGCTTGCTATCTGACCGCCGTTCGCATGTAGACCGAAGGCAGCCTCCGGCAGTGCCGATAACATCCCTGCGGCTCCTATCGTCTTCAAAAACGACCGCCGTCCAACATTCTCAAATCGCATAAACTCCGTTTCCCTTCTGTCTCTGGGCACACACACTCTTATCGGGCGTTATAACCATATTTTAGCAACCCCGGTTGACCAATCCGTGTTGTCGAGGATACAGCGCAGCAGCAAAACCGACAACCCTCTTCTCAACGCCCCAGTAAGTCAGAGAATCGCACTTGCCACCGCTTGCAATGGCAGCACTTTATCTGCGCCTCCCAGCTTTATAGCCTCCTTAGGCATTCCAAAGACGACGCAGGTGGCCTCGTCCTGCGCGATGGTCACGGCTCCGGCCTGCTTCATTTCCAGCATCCCGCGAGCGCCGTCGTCGCCCATTCCGGTCAGAATTACACCCATGGCGTTTCGTCCGGCATAGCGGGCGGCGGAGCGGAACAGCACATCGACCGAGGGGCGGTGGCGGCAGACCAGAGGCCCATCTTTGATCTCAACGTAATAGCGCGCCCCGCTGCGCTTGAGCAGCATGTGATGATTTCCCGGCGCGATCAGTGCTCGCCCCCGAATCACCGTGTCGTTCGCCTCCGCCTCTTTCACCGTGATAGCGCACAGGCCGTCAAGCCGTTGCGCAAAAGCGCGCGTAAACAGCTCCGGCATGTGCTGCACGATGACAATGCCGGGCGTGTCGGCGGGAAGCGCTTCGAGCACAGTCTTCAAAGCCTCAGTTCCACCAGTTGACGCACCGATGGCCACCACCTTCTCTGTCGTCTCGGCCATGGCATGGGTGGCTGGCGAGAGTATGCAGTCGGCGTTGTGCTTGGGCTCGACCGTCTGGCTGGGCCTCAGAGTGCGAGGCCTCGACGCCGCCGCCGCCTTCACCGCGTTGCAGATTTCGATTTGCGAATCTTCAAGGAATTGCTTGGTTCCCATCTTCGGCTTGGTAATGATCTCTACCGCGCCATATTCCAATGCTCGAAGCGTGCTCTCAGCGTTCTCATCCGCAAGACTCGAACAGATAACTACCGGAATCGGATGCTGGCTCATCAGCTTCTTAAGGAAGGTCAGCCCATCCATGCGTGGCATCTCTATATCCAGGGTGATCACGTCGGGAACCTGTTCGCTGATGCGGTCGGCTGCAACGAAAGGATCGCCAGCGGTTGCAATCACCTCGATCTCCGGGTCCGACTCAAGCACATCGCGCAGCGTCTGGCGAACCACGGCGGAGTCGTCCACAATCAAAACGCGAGTCTTCTGTGTGCTCATAAGCTGGACCTCGATGCATTCTTTGGTCGCAAAACCCGCGCCGACCAGTTACGGCAAACGCGCCGTAGCGTTATTCAACTGTGGCGCTGCAGCAGCACTTCACCGGTCTTCGTATTGAAGTGAATGTTGATGCCGCGTCTGCCTCCCAATGAGGAAGCCATAACGGCAAAGCCTTCCTCCGCAAGAGCCTTTACTGCCATCTCAATGTTCAATCTGCCTACCGTGGGCCGCACCGAATCGCTCGCCATCAACAACACATCGCCGCCGCCAAAGATCTTCACCTCGACCTCTTCCCGCCTTGCGCCCAGCGCGTCGAGTTGACGGGCCATATCCCGAATCGCAAAGTCCACGTAACGGCGTCCAGCAGAACGGTTTAGTGTCGCACCCTGTTTTGCTGGGCAACGCGGGAGCATCGGATGACAGAGCGCGGCCAAGCCGAGGCGTGGCGCTCGAAAGGCAATGCCTACACAAGAACCGAGCAAAGTCCGCAAAATTACAGGCTTTCTGACCAGGTGCGATTCTCCCGGCTGCACGTAGACCTCGGGCAGATCAACATTTGACTCTGCGCTAGCGGCGGCCATCGATCCTCCTGTAGAGAGCCGGAGCCACTGGCACGAGCGGCAGATCCATATCGTGCAGAGTTTCGGCGTGACCGACAAACAGGTACCCGCCCGGCGTCAAGCAGTTGGAGAGCTTATAGAGAATGCACTCTTGCGTTGGCCGGTCGAAGTAGATGATCACGTTGCGGCAGAAGATCGCGTCGGCCTTCTCAGTAATACCGTAATCGGCATCCATGAAGTTCAGGCGGCGAAACTCGATCAGCCGCCGCAGCTCAGGGACCACGCGCACCTGCTCGGAGCCCGGCGTTCGGCTGCGCATGAAGTACTTGCGCCGCAGCATAGGCGCCACCGGAGCAACGACCTCGTTCGCATAAACGCCCAGCTCGGCTTTGGCCAAGACAATGTTGGAAATGTCTGTCGCCAAAATTCGGAAGCGAAAGCCGGGATGACTCTGCCCGTACTCGCTGAGCACGATGGCCATCGTGTACGGTTCTTCACCCGAAGAGCATCCAGCGCTCCAGATCGTGAATTGCTTGCCGGCAATGCGCTCGGCGAACTCAGGCAGTGCCTTCTCAGCGAGAAAATCAAAGTGTCCCGACTCACGAAAAAAGTCTGTCTTGTTGGTCGTCACCACATCGATCAGGTGAACGACCTCGTCCATCATTCCATCGCGGAACCCGGCCTGCTCAAAGAGCCGGTCGCAATACTCGCTGTAGGAGTGAAGGTTGAGGGCCTTGAGACGCCGCTTGATCCGGCCCTCAAGCATGGTTTTCCGTTCCGGGCCCAGGGCGATGCCAGCCTCCGCATAGATCAGCTTGCAGAGCCGCTCATAGTCCCTTGCGGAGATTGATTCGTCGTGTGCGCTCATCGTGTGAACGGGGCGGATTTGCGCCGCCCCATTCCCTCCTTTTTATGCGGCTGCTCCCACTAGCTGCCTTTCAGCAACCTGTTTGTCGGCGGACAGCTTATCAGAAACTTGCTTTGCCGCCTCCTGTCCGCGGACCAGGGCAAGCTCCTCGGCCGAAAAGACGCGATCAATGTCCAGAATCATAATGAACTGCGTGTCTCGCTTTCCCATTCCCTTGATAAAGTCTGTCCGTATCTGGGTTCCAATCCGCGGCGCAGGCTGAATCTGTTCCGGCTCGAGGTCGATGACCTCTTCAACCGAATCGGTCAGCGCGCCGATTACAGTGGGTTCATTGTCCAGCAGCACCTCGACCACAACGATGCAGGTGTTGCGCGTGCTCTCGGTCTTCGACATCTCAAAGCACAACCGGAGATCGACCACTGGAACCACGCTGCCCCGCAGGTTGATCACCCCGGCCATGAAATCCGGCGTCCGGGGAATCTGTGTGATGGTGGTCAGGTCGAGCACCTCTCTTACCTTCGCTACGTCTGTGGCGAAGATTTCATTGCCGAGCTTGAAGGTGAGGTACTGCCTGGTCTCCGTGATTTCGCTAACGCTCATACTCGAACTCCTCTCTCACTCCTGAAGACTTCAGTCCTGCCGAACGGACACGTTGTCTGAGCGGCAGGCACAGGCCAGCACCTAGTAACGCTCGAACTCTCCATCGAGTTCGTCGTGTTTGTCTTTGAGCCGGAGACTGACTCCGCCTCCAGCCTTTGCTCCAGATGAGACATGAGCCGTCGGCTTCGCAACATGAGACGAAGCCTGCGCAGGCCTCGCGATCTTTCCACCCCCGCCTTTGCGCCCGCCGCCCTCGTCTCCGGTGTGGAAGAAGCCCAGCGCGCTGACCAGTTGATCGGATTGCCCGGTCAACTCTTCAGTCGTCGAAGCCATCTCCTCGCTCGCGGAAGCATTTTGCTGAATCACCTTCTCTAGTTGCTGCAGAGCCTTGTTGATCTGCTCGGCGCCAGTATCCTGTTCCTTGCTGGCTGCCGAGATCTCCTGCACCAGTTCAGCCGTGCGCTGAATATCGGGCACCAGCTTGTCCAGCATCTCTCCGGACTTCTCCGAAACTCTCAATGTCGTCGAGGAGAGCTGGTTGATCTCCGCTGCCGCCTTCTGGCTGCGCTCGGCCAGCTTGCGCACCTCGGCTGCAACCACCGCAAAACCCTTGCCATGTTCGCCGGCGCGCGCCGCCTCAATCGCGGCGTTTAGTGCGAGCAGATTGGTTTGGCGTGCAATCTCCTCAATGATCGAGATCTTGTTGGCGATCTCCTTCATCGCGGATACCGCCTCCAGCACCGACTTGCCGCTCTCCTGCGCGTCCTTTGCGCTCTTGTTGGCGATCTTGTCGGTCTGTTGCGCGTTGTCGGCGTTCTGCTTGATATTCGAGACCATCTCTTCCATTGAGGATGAAGCCTCTTCGGCTGCCGCCGCCTGCGCGCTGGCGCCCTTGGAGACTTGTATCGACGCTGTCGAAATGGATTGGCTTGCAGCCGCCACCTCGCCTGCGATACCGCGAATATCGGAGACCGTCCGCGTCAATCCGCTAACCATCACTTGTAGAGCGTGCATCAGTTTGTCCTGCGGCGAGCGCTCGCGGATGTCGACTGTCAAGTTGCCGTTCGAGATCTCCTCGGCAGCCGAGGTGATCTCGTTCATGGCTGTGACCAGCGCGTTCAGGTTGTTCTTGATCAGATTGAAGTCGCCGTTATAGGTGTCGGTAATCAGCGGCGGATTGTCACCCTTGCTGATCTGATCCACATATTTTGCGGAAACATTCAACGGTACGATGACTGCGTCCAGAATTGCATTCACGCCGCGAATGATCTCCGCATATGCCCCACTGAACTGCTCTTGACGTCCGCGCTCGCTCAACTTGCCGGCGTTGGAGGCCTCGGTCAACCGCGCCAGTTCCTTATGCAGCCCCTGCAAGACCTGGGCCACATTGTTGATCGCCTGCTTCATCTTTTCGTGATCGCCCTTATAGGTTTGCGCGATCAGCTCGTCGATCTTGCCGTTGGAGACCTGAGCCAGAATGCGGTTGCCCTCGCCAATCGGCAGCAGAATCGCGTCCAGCATGGTGTTGACGCCGCCTACTATCTCGGCATACGCGCCCTGGAATTGCTCCGGCTTGCCGCGGTCGGAGAGTTGTCCCTCCTTGGATGCCTCGATCAGACGAGCAAGTTCCTTTTGCAAACCCTGCAAAACACGAGCGACATTGTTGATCGCCTGCTTCATCTTTTCGTGATCACCTTTGTAGGTTTGCGCAATCAGTTCGTCGATCTTGCCGTTGGCGACCTGAGCCAGAATGCGATTTCCCTCGCCGATGGGCAGCAGGATCGCATCCAGCATCGTGTTTACGCCGCGCACGATCTCGGCAAACGCGCCCTGGAAGTTCTCCGGCTTGCCGCGATCGCTGAGCTGCCCCTCCTTCGAGGCCTCGATAAGCCGTCCCAGTTCCTTCTGAAGTCCTTGCGTCACGATAGCCACATTGTTGACGGCCTGTTTCATCTTCTCGTGGTCGCCCTTGTAGGTCGCGGCAATCAGTTCATCGATCTTGCCGGCTGAAATCTGCGCCAGTATCCGGTTTCCCTCGCCAATTGGCAGCAGAATCGCGTCCAGCATCGTGTTGACCCCGCGTACGATCTCCGCGTATGCACCCTGAAACTGCTCCGGCTTGCCGCGTTCGGAGAGCTGCCCTTCCTTGGACGCTTCGACCAGCCGCGCCAGTTCCCTTTGCAGCCCTTGAACCACCTGGGCCACATTGTTCACGGCCAGCTTCATCTTCTCGTGATCGCCCTTATAAGTCGCTGTGATCAGCTCGTCGATCTTGCCCGAGGAAATCTGCGCCAGTACACGGTTCCCCTCGCCGATGGGAAGTAGAATTGCGTCCAGCATCTCGTTGACGCCCTGAATGATCTCGCGATCTGTCCCGTTGAATAGCGTTGCCTTGCCGCGCTCGTGGAGCCGCCCATCCTTGGAGGCGTCCACCAGACGCATGATCTCCTGCAACACAAGCATCGACTCGCCTTCCTCGACCCGATGCGCCTTATCGCTCACGCGCTCACGGACTCCATGTCCATTTCCGTCGTGGCCGTTGCTCCCGTTTCCCGAGCCCGCGCCATGCAGTTTACGGCCTTCACTTATCAATGCAGTCGGCATGAAATTCGCCTCTTCCTTTCGCTGGAATCTCTTTCCTTCTCGTCGTTCGCCGTGTGATCGGAAACGGGAGAGAGAGCGAAACTCAGCTGGTTGAATCGTTGATGAATGGGCGCTGGCGCTCTGGCCAGCACCGACGATGCTTAGGTTGCTCTTTGTGATGCTCGCTGCGCTTCGCGGCTCTCCGCCTTGACCGCCGCCGCTACCGGGCGCCCGCGCGCGCTATGCTCAATGGCGCGCACGGCATCCTGTGCCAACCTCTCTGGATCGAGAATCAGCGCCACTGTACCGTTGCCCAGAATCGTTGCGCCGGAGACTACCTGCACATGCCTGTAGAATCGGCCCAGGTTTTTAATCACCGTCTGACAGTCGCCCAGCACCCTGTCGACCACAAATCCGTAGCGCCCCTGCTCGGTCTCGACCACCATAATCTGCTCGATCTCAGGGCGTTCAGCCGCAATATTGAAGTGCTCGCGCAGGCGAATGTATGGGATCAGCTCCCCGCGCACATTGACCAGATGCTTGCCATTGGCTGCTGCAACGTCTCTTCGCGTCAGTTCGATGCACTCCTGAGTGCTTCCGAGCGGCAGCACAAAATGGGCGTCGCCAATGCTCACCAGGAGCCCATCGATGATGGCCAGGGTCAGCGGCAGGCGCAACGTCACGCTGGTTCCCTGGCCAGGCTTGCTGGCTACGTCGATCGATCCCCTGAGGCAGTCGATCCGCTGCCTGACCACATCCATGCCTACGCCACGGCCAGAAACATCGGTAACTTCTCTGGCCGTCGAAAAACCCGGCTGGAAGATCAGGGCGAATATCTCGCTCTCTGTGAGCTGCGCACCGGCCGCCGCCAGACCCCGCTCAATGGCCCTATTGCGCACCGCTTCGGCATTGATACCCCCGCCGTCGTCGGAGACTCCAATCAGCACGCTTGCCCCCGAATGCCGCGCCGATAGATGAATCGTCGCCGTAAGGCGCTTGCCGCGGGACGCGCGCAAATCTGGCGGCTCGATGCCATGGTCCATGCTGTTGCGGATCAGATGCATCAGCGGATCGCTCAACTGATCGATGACCGTCTTGTCCAGTTCGGTATCCGCGCCCTCGATGGTCAGTTCCACGTTCTTGCCCAGATCGCGTGCCAGGTCGTGCACCAGACGGCGGAATTTTTCAAAGGTTGCACGGATCGGCATCATGCGGATCTTCATCGAGTTCTCGCGCAACGACGAGGTCAACCGCTCGATCTCTTCAGAGACCGCCGCAACCTCAGGATCGCCACGCTGCGCGGCGATCTCACTCAGCCGGGCCTGGACCGTCACCAACTCGCCCACCAGATCGACAAACTGGTCGAGTTTGGCGGCTGGGACGCGCAGGCTGGATGCGTTGTCCGGCGAATCGTATATCCGCCGCCCGCCGGACGGAGTTCGTTTATCCTCGAGTGCGCGGGCCGTCCGTTCGGCTGCGCTGGCGACCGTCGAAGCAGAAATCGGATCTGCCACCGAATCACATTGCGGGGCAGGCTCAATCCTCAGTTCGCAACAGTCCTCGACGAAGATGAAGACATCTCGAATTGCATCGCGCCCAGCCGCTGTTGCCAGCACCATCTCCCAAGTCACGTAACAGCGCTCCGGGTCCAGTTCGCCCAAGGGTGGAACTGATGCCATGCTGGCCCGGACCGACAGGCCTCCAAGTTGCCGCAACTCCTGAATGAGCAACAGAGGATTGGCGCCATTTGACATGAAATCCGCTCCGGGAGCAAAGTGGATCGTCCACTCCCGCATTGCCCCCGCAGTTGCTTCAACATTGGCCCGCAGACCTGCTCCCAAACCACTATTGGATGGTGAAGTCTTCCCTTTAGCAGGCTCGCCCTCAGGCTTACTTGTCAGATGCCGCACCTGGGCCAGGATCTTCGCACAGGTCTCGGGATCCGCCAGCGGAACACCATCACCGCCCACTTCCAGCATCGCCCGGATCTGATCGAGCGCCGAAAGCGTCAGATCGATCAACTGCGAGCCGATCTGCAACCGCCCGTTGCGCACCTCGTCGAAGGCTGTCTCCAGGTTATGCGTGAAGGTGGCCAGCTTCTCGAAGCCGAACATGGCTCCGGAGCCCTTCAGCGTGTGCAGCGCGCGGAAGACCCGCCCCACCAGATCCTGATCGGCGCGGTTGTCATTTAACTCCAGAAGAGCAGACTCGAGATCGATGAGAATCTCGCGACCTTCTTCCCGGAAAGCTTGCTTGAACTGGTCGGCCTTACTTTCCATCGACAACCACCCGCTACGCTCACTTATAGGACGTTGACTGGAAGGATGAACTGTTGAAGCCCTGTCTCACTCAACGCGGCTAGAACCAGCTCCGGCGGTGCGTCGACGATCGAATATCCCACGCCAACACTTTGCGCCTTGCGTCCGGCGGCCCAGAGCAACTGCACCGCCGTCACATCCAGATCTGCCGCGCCTTCAAGAGAAATCAGCACCTCTCGACCGGAACCGAGCGCCTGCCCCAGAAGACCCTTGAACTCCGCCGCGCACCCTATCCCCACTGCCCCCTCCAACCGAAGCAGATTCTGCGTCTCACTTTGATCCAGCGTGACTCCCATACCCTGCCCTTTCGACGCGATACATATTGCGCGCCACGCCCTTCCACTCCTACGAGGTCATCAAGAGATGGGGAAGGTTTCGGCCCCAGGACTACAACACGTCCTGCTGCGTAACACCGCCCTCATCGGCTGCCTAGAGCAATCGTTGAGGCACATTCGTTACAGATGTTCATTAGCTCTTTCCAATATCCGGCGCACCCAAATCTTTGGGAGAAGCCCTTGAATACTGTATCGGCGGAGTGATTGATTCACTGAGTGAAATGAAGCACGGAGTGGCTTGTCTCTCCCTCGTTTCCCGGAATGAACATCACCCTCCATTCCGGGAAGCGGCCCATGCCTTCCATGCGTCTGCGCACTCTCAGCCATCCACTCTAGTTTTTTTCCATCTGACCGATATGTCCATTGCCGGACAACGTCCAAAGGGAGATGCATGATGGCTTTAGTGACTTGGAGCAAGAAATACTCAGTTGGCGTGAAAGCCTTGGACGATCAGCACGAAGCCCTGGTGAACATTCTGAACGAGCTTCATGCGGCCTCAATAAGAGGCAAGGCGGCAGAGGTTGGCGGCCGGCTCCTGTGCAAGCTGGCACCGCTCGCGGACGAGCATTTCGCGGCCGAAATGCGCCTGATGGAGTCTATCAACTTTCCAGGACTGGCCGAGCATCGAGCCAAACATAGCGAAATGGCCGGAAAGATTGCGGAAATGGTTTCTAGCTACAAAAAGGGCGACTCTGCCGTTTTCCTCCAGTTGTTGTATTTCGTGCGGAACTACGAAAGCAAACACCTGCAAAATGAAGATCAGCAATATGCCCAATGGCTGAGCGAGCACGGTGCCCGATAACGGAGTTCGAAGCGTGGATGCCCAATGCCGGGGGTGTGCTGCGCGCCGCATTGTGAGGAGGTCATTATGGCCATGAAAGTCCTCGTCGTAGATGATTCAATCACTATGTTGATGAGCCTGAAGACCACTCTGTCCATGAATGGCTTTGAGGTCGAGACCGCCAGCAACGGCCAGGCGGCGCTTGACAAGTTGAGTGCCGGATGCAAGCCGAATCTCGTCATCACCGACATCAATATGCCTGTGATGGGCGGGCTTGAACTGATCGGCAAGGTGCGCGCAATACCGGAGTTGAAGTTCATTCCTATCCTGACCCTGACAACGGAAAGCGATACTGCCAAGCGCGACGAAGGGAAACGAGCCGGCGCCACTGGCTGGATCGTCAAGCCAGTGTCTGGCGACGACCTTATCAGAGTGATCAAGAAGGTTTTGCCTGGAGCGTAAAGGCATGGCGACTGCAGCCTATCGAGGAACGGAAGAGATCTCTCAGGGGCAGGCCGCCTACCAGGGGGCCGTGCATGTCGAGGCTGCGCCAGGACGTGAGTCGCGCCTTTGCAAGGCCCGCAAGCGGCTGCTTCTCCAGATGGCGCTGGCTCTCAGTTGCACGCTCGTGCTCTATATCTCTCTCATGTATTTACTAGGGCCGGTTTTGATTCCCTATCGCAGCCGAGTCGCCGGATTGATATTGCTTTTGATCGTAACTCCGCTCCTCATCGACGTACGGGTGAACTGGCTCAGAGCTCGCACCGGCATCGCCGAGTTGGGGCTCGTGGGAACGCTGAGCAAGACCGAACTGGCGAATGTCGCGGTGCGAAGCTCAGCCATGAGAGACGAACTTATGGATTCACGGCCGTATATTAACGTAATGCACGATCAAATCCGCGATTCACTGACCGAGTCCGAGCGCGAAGTTCTCGAAGTGATCGAGCAGATCGGCATTCTTAATGCAAAGGCGAATCAACAGAGGGAGCACATAGCTCAATCCATCAAAAGCGGCAGGGATTTGACGGAAAGCACGCAACTACGTGTAGAGAACAACAAGCAGATCATCGCCGCCATCGACATGCAGTTGGAGGCGCAAACCGAGGAGTTCCGAAATAACTTCGAGCGCATTCAAGGGCTCTCCCGCGAAGTCTGCGCTCTGACGCCGCTCATCAAGGTCATCACATCCATCGCCCAGCAGACCAACCTTCTGGCCTTAAATGCTGAGATCGAGGCAGCGCGGGCAGGCAGTGCTGGCCGAGGGTTTGCCGTGGTCGCGTTTGAAGTGAGGAAGCTGGCTGTGCTCTCCACCCGGGCCGCCTCCGACATCTCGGCAAAGATCCTTGCCACTTGCAGAAAAGTGGACGCTGAGATGATCGGAGCCAGGGAATCGCTCGAACAGCACGAGGCAAGCAATGCGATGAGCCAACTTGTTGCCGACCTGGGCGAGATGCAGGCAGAGTTTGCCTCCAACAGCCGGTTGCTGCTGGATGTCATCGCCGAGGTGGACGCAAACTACGAGGAGAGCGTCAGTCGGCTCTCCCAGGCACTAGGATATATTCAGTTTCAGGACGTGATGCGGCAGAGAATGGAGCATGTACAGGGAGCGCTGGTTGAGATGCGCGACCATCTGCAAAATTTATCAGGAAAGCTGGCCGACTTTAGCTGGCAAGGAAAATTCGATCACAGATTCACTGAGATGCTGGAGACCCACAAAAGCAAATACAGAATGGCCAGCCAGACCGTAACCCATCTAAATGCGGCCGGCGGAAAGGACACTCAGGATCACAGCCGGCCCGCGATCGAACTCTTCTGATCGCCGGCAAATCAACTGCAGTTCTGCTGCAGTTCGGTTCTAGGGGTGGGTGCACATCTGACCATTCAATGTAGGAAAACTAAGTGACGGAAAGTTCGTCCTACCCTGCTACGACCGAGGCATGGACGTGCTTGGCCTAGCGTAACGCTGCCAGTAGCAGGCCATATGACAAAACAGTCTGCTCTTATTGCGCACCCTTCGCTGCGATCGTCCCAAGGACAATTGGGCACGGCTAAGGCATTTTTGCAAATAGTGAAGACCGGACTTTTGTTGGTATCCAACCCATTCCGCAGAAAAACGCGGAATGGATGGAGCACGGGGGTCTACAGTAAAAGCAAAAACGCTCTTGATAAATCGTCTTCATGACCAATTGCCCAACAATACTGCTTGGACCTTTTCCTAGTTGCGAGTTCCTGCCAGCAGCATTTCAATCTCCGCTTTTTCTGCCGCGGTGACAGGCAGCAAAGGCGACCGGCCGCGGCCTCCGTAGTAGCCGTTGAAGTCGCAAGCGTACTTAATGCCTGCAATGCCCAACTGGCCGACGATGCGCTGGCTGGGAGCGGCAAGTCGTTGCTGCTTCTCTTTGGCAAGCTTGAGGTCGTGATCCTTCCAGGCGAGATAAACCTCCTGGCAGGCCTGCGGAGCGAAGTCGGCAAGAGCCAGGATGCCGCCCGAAGCACCAGCTTCAAGAGACTCAAGCAGCGTACCTGACGCGCCCACGAGCACCTGGAAGCCGACTTCCTTGGTTCGAGTTTTGATAGGAGTTATTGGTGGAGCTGCCGCTAACGCTACGACTCCAACAAGATCGCCAGCGGAGACAAATGAGCCGGGAACCTGGGACTTGTCCGCCAACATGCGGCCGGTGACCGCCTCGAAGATGGGCGTCACGGTTACAGTCCGGCGAGGAGCGGCGCTGGTTGCCATTGCGATGGCGCAAATACGCTCGACGCTTCCGCTGGAGTCTTTGATGGCGATGATGTTGGAATGCAGTGCCAGTTCGGCTACCACTACGACGGGAATGTCATAGGGCGCAAACTGTGGGATGTTGTAGAGAATCACCGGCAGCGGAGAGCGGTCAGCCACACTGCGGAAGTAGTGAAGCACGGCAGCTTCGGACATTTGATTTGCAAAGTAGGTAGGCGTGCGGAGTAGAACTGCGTCGTAGTGGTACTCGGCCGCCGCCTCGATCAGCGCAAGCGTAGCCTTGACGCTCTCGCGCGCAACTCCGGCGATGAGCACCTTTTCTGGCGCCGTGGCCTCGGCGGCCACCCGCAGCACATCGCGGCTCTCGGCATCGTCCAGCATGACTGCCTCACCGGTCGAGCCCAGGACCGCCATCCCAGAGAGTAGGCTGCGGGAGTAGTGGGCCATATTGGCTTCGAGTTTGCGGAAGTGGACGCGTTCGTCAGGATAAAAGGGCGTTGTTACGGGAGCGAAGATGCCTTCAAAGAGCATGACTATATTGTAGAACTCTGCTGCTCGGAAAGCGCGCGAAAGCTACTTGGAATCCAATGCCTTCTTAATATCCAGGCTGATCTGCTTACCTAGCCCAACATCCAATATTGCGAATTCATTTCTTAGTGCGCGCAGTTTTCGCTCCGCCTCGGCCTCTACCGCATCACTGGCATAGGAGCGATGGCTCGGAAAATAAGTTATAACATCATTGAAACTCGGCAACGCGCCGGTCATTGAAATCTTTTGGTACATTTCAATGCCACCATACGCGCTTACCCAGCGATCACGCTCTTTTCGCTCCATAAAATTCAGCGTATTGCTTGAAAGCGCCGAATCCCAGGCAGTTGTAGTGAAGTTAAAGAAGCCGGGCCTGAGTTCTGCAACCCGTCGATTGAGTTCCGC
>CAYVMS010000009.1:0-6394 GCA_964452615.1 uncultured Occallatibacter sp. | reverse complement strand
TAGTGAAGTTAAAGAAGCCGGGCCTGAGTTCTGCAACCCGTCGATTGAGTTCCGCTGGAGCATGAATATCCATCGATACGTCCTTTAGATCAGCTTGTCGTGGACCATCGGTTTCATGAGCCAACTCTTCGTCACCCTCGCCTTGGTAGCGCTCGGCGGGAACAGGAGAGCACGGCGCTACTTCGGCAGGCACGCCGTTCAATGCGTCATCCGAAGCAACTGGCTCCTGCTGCAACAAGTCGACGATCTCTTGCTCTTCGCGTTCAGTCATTGGTCTTCAAAATACTATTTCAGGCGCATGTCACGGCGTGCAGTTGTTGCAAGTCGTAAACCGTGATCTGGCGGCGCTGCATGGCGGAGATCCCCTCGACCGCAGCCTGTGCTGCGGCTATGGTGGTGATGGTTGGAATGCGCGCGAGGACGGCAGCACGGCGGATGGCCTTCTCGTCGAAGAATGTATCCTGGCCGCGCGGCGTGTTGATGATGAGTTGAATGCGGTCGCCCTTGATCAGATCGACAACGTTTGGCCGCCCCTCCTTGACCTTGAAGACCCGCTCCACGACCAGGCCAGATTTCTCCAGCACATTGGCCGTTCCCTCAGTAGCAATAATCTTGAAGCCCAGTTCGACGTAGCGGCGCACCAGATCGACGGCTGCTGTCTTGTCCGGGTCGTTCACGCTGATGAAGACCGTGCCGCTGGTAGGCAGAATCTGGCCGGCCGAGAGCTGCGCCTTGGCAAAGGCCTCGCCAAAGGTCGCGGCCACACCCATCACTTCGCCTGTAGAGCGCATCTCTGGACCAAGAACCGTATCGACACCGGCAAATTTGTTCCATGGAAAGACCGGCGACTTCACATAATAGTGCGTCCCGGTTTCGAGATCCTTGCCACCGGCAAGTTGCTCGGGCAACAGCTCGCGTAGCTTGCGTCCAGTCATCAGACGCGCGGCAACTTTGGCCAGCGGAATTCCCGTTGCCTTGGAAACATATGGCACAGTACGCGAGGCACGCGGGTTTACTTCAATGACGTAGACGTGATCCTGGCCCTCGGCGTCGCACTGGATGGCGAATTGCAAATTAACAAGGCCGATCACGTTGAGCGCGAGGGCGAGCTTGCGCGTATAGCTCCGAAGCACCTCCAGCGTTTCCTGG
Organism: uncultured Occallatibacter sp.; assembly: GCA_964452615.1. Lineage (GTDB taxonomy): Bacteria > Acidobacteriota > Terriglobia > Terriglobales > Acidobacteriaceae > Telmatobacter. The sequence continues at coordinate 5,245 of CAYVMS010000009.1, read as the reverse complement.
CGGATGTTCACGGCGGGCAGCACGCAGGAGGAGTCGCCGGAGTGGATGCCGGCTTCTTCAATGTGCTGCATGATGCCGGCGATAATCACGTCCTTTGAATCGCACAGCGCATCGACGTCCACCTCGATGGCGTTCTCGAGAAAGTGATCGACGAGCACAGGACGCTCCTGGGAATATTCGACCGCTTGCTCCATGTATTGCTCGACTGCCTCCGCGTCATAACAAATGACCATGGCGCGACCGCCAAGCACATAACTAGGCCTGACAAGAACCGGATAGCCGATACGCTCGCCGACGGCCAGCGCTTCCTCGATACTTGTTGCCGTACCGCCCGCAGGCTGTGGAATCCTTAGTTCGTCGAGCAGTTTGCCAAAGCGCTTGCGGTCTTCGGCCAGATCGATCGACTCAGGCGAGGTGCCAATGATTGGCACGCCGGCCGCACGCAAACGCTGAGCAAGGTTGAGCGGCGTTTGCCCGCCAAACTGCACGATCATACCAATCTCAGCGCCCGATTGCGATTCATGGTTGTAGATCGCCAGCACGTCTTCGAGCACCAGCGGTTCGAAGTAGAGCCGGTCGCTGGTGTCGTAATCGGTGGAGACAGTCTCAGGGTTGCAGTTGACCATGATCGTCTCGTAGCCGTCTTCCTTGAGCGCAAAGGCAGCATGGCAGCAGCAGTAATCGAACTCGATTCCCTGCCCTATGCGATTCGGTCCAGACCCAAGGATGATGACCTTGCGCATCTTCGTCGGTGGCGCCTCGTCCTCCTCGTCATAAGTCGAATATAGGTAGGGAGTCATCGACTCAAACTCTGCGGCGCAGGTATCAACGAGTTTGAAGACTGGCCTGATGCCCTTACTCTCGCGCAGTTCCCTCACCTGCTTCGTCCCGGCGTGACCCTCTAGCTTCCACTCCATCGCGATGCGTTCATCGCTCAGGCCGAGGCGCTTGAGGTGACGCAACTGGTCCGTGCCGATGGTCTCTGGCGTAGTCTCGGCAATCGAGCTTTGCGCGAGCGTGATCTCGCGCATCTGATGCAGAAACCAAGGGTCCATCGTGGTGAGCCGCGCCACTTCGCGCACGCTCATGCCGCGCTCAAAGGCGTAGCGAATATAGCTGAGCCGCTCCGGCTGTGGCGTGACGAGTCTCTGCGTAAGCCGACGTGGATCAAGAATCTCCGCGCCGGTCTTCTTGCCGGTCTCGAGCGCGCGCCATGCCTTCATCAGCGACTCTTTGAATGTGCGGCCGATGCACATCACTTCGCCGACGGATTTCATCTGCGGACCCAGCGTCTCGTCTGAGCCGGGAAATTTTTCAAACTGCCACTTGGGTATTTTTACGACGACATAGTCGATGGTCGGCTCGAAGCATGCGGGCGTCTTGCGCGTGATGTCGTTGGGGATTTCGTCGAGTGTATAACCCACGGCGAGCTTTGCGGCGATCTTGGCTATTGGAAATCCTGTGGCCTTCGATGCCAGCGCTGAGGAGCGCGACACGCGCGGATTCATTTCGATTACCGTCATGCGTCCGTCAACGGGATTGACGGCAAACTGCACGTTTGACCCGCCGGTCTCGACGCCAATCTCGCGCATCACTGCGATAGCGGCGTCACGCATTTTCTGGTACTCGCGATCAGTGAGCGTCTGCGCGGGCGCTACCGTGATGGAGTCGCCGGTATGCACACCCATGGGATCGAAATTTTCAATGGAGCAGATGATGATGACGTTGTCGGCGAGGTCGCGCATCACTTCCAACTCGTACTCTTTCCAGCCCAGCACGCTCTCTTCGATGAGGCACTCATGAACTGGCGATAAGTCGAGTCCACGTGCCAGGATCTCCATCAGCTCTTCGCGGTTGTAGGCAATGCCGCCACCCGTTCCGCCCAGCGTGAAGCTGGGACGAATCAGCACTGGAAAGCCTAGCTTTGAGGCAAACTCCAGCCCGTCGCGCAGATTGTTCACGAGCGCCGACTTCGAGACATCAAGGCCGATGCGCAGCATCGCGTCCTTGAAGAGCAGCCTGTCCTCAGCCTTCTTGATGGCTTCGAGCTTGGCACCGATCAACTCGACGTTATAGCGGTCGAGAATTCCCGCATCTGCCAGATCGACGGCCAGATTGAGCGCCGTTTGCCCGCCCACAGTCGGCAGCAATGCGAACTTGCCCGGAGCTTTGCCGTCAATTCCTGGAATGGCGATGCCCGGTCCACTCGCAAGCATCTCGGACTCCAGGCGAATGATCTCCTCGACGTACTCGCGCGTCAGCGGCTCGATGTAGGTGCGGTCGGCGAGATCCGGATCGGTCATGATGGTGGCCGGGTTGGAGTTCACCAGCACTACCTCGTAGCCCTCCTGCTTGAGAGCCTTGCAGGCCTGCGTGCCGGAGTAGTCGAACTCGGCCGATTGGCCGATCACAATCGGCCCCGAGCCGATCACCAGTATCTTCTGAATATCATTTCTGCGTGGCATTCTTCGCTCTTCTCGTCGGTTGCTTCTCAATCTGCAAAGCGGTGATATCGCAAGGTGCGGCTTCCGCCGCGCTAATTAGGTCCAGACAGCCCTTGGCTCTCACCTATCAGCAGGGCGGGCAGCTTGAGGCCGTTCGCTGTCATAGGCGCAGGCAATCTTTTGCTCCAATGAGCGACGATTTGTCTGTCATCTTTTGTCAACTTCGGAGCCGGAGCAGCTTCTCCATCGGCTCCGATAAAGTGGAATGGCTTGGAGACAATAAACTCTCCATTCGGTTTCCGGGTCCAGCGTATATGCATTCCCCATCGCGGGGTGCCATCGATCGGAATCTCGAAGTCCGCAGCGTCGAGCATCTGAAGTTTCTTGTCCGCGTCGAAACAATAAAACGTTCGCAAAAAACTCGCCGCATCCAACATGGCCTTCCACTCTTCAATCACCATTCGGTTGTCGGTCCTCCATACCTCTGCGGTGCTTATCAGGTGCATTACACGATGGTCGTAGGCCTTTGGCAGGTCGCTGACCACATGCCAAGTTCCAAACTGATCGTTGGCAAAGCCGTAGTGCGCGGAGACCCCTTTGAGGTCAACCTCACAGTCCGTAGCGAAGCCGACGGTCAAAGGATCGAGTCCGTGCGCGCGAAGATTCTCAATATGGAGATCGAGCGGGCTTTGGAAGCTCTTGACTTGCGCCGAAGAAAAGAGACTCCCCAGTCCTGCCAACAAAATCAGGGCTGGGAGCCAGGTATTCATCCCTTCCATTCCTCCATCAGTGTGCGGAAGTCGCGAAAGAGATAGTTGGAGTCGTGGGGGCCGGGTGCTGCTTCGGGGTGGTACTGAACGCTGAAAAGCGGCAGCGTCTTGTGGCGCAGGCCTTCGAGAGTCTGATCATTAAGGTCCACGTGGGTCAACTCGACTTCGCTCAAGTTGATCGAGTCGGGATCAACCGCAAAGTTGTGGTTGTGCGCCGTGATCTCGACCTTGCCGGTGAGGTTGTTCCGCACCGGATGGTTGCCCCCGTGATGGCCGAATTTGAGCTTGTAGGTCTTGCCGCCCAGGGCAAGCCCGGTCAATTGATGGCCAAGGCAGATCCCAAAGACCGGCACGCGGCCCAGGAACTTCCGGATGGCGCGAACGGCATAGTCAACCGGTTCGGGATCGCCGGGGCCGTTCGAGAGGAAAACTCCGTCAGGCTTCAAGTCGAAGACATCTTCGGCGCTAGTCTCGGCCGGAACGACCGTAACCCGGCAGCCCTCGCGCACCAGCATCCGCAGTATATTCAGCTTGATGCCAAAATCGTAGGCGACGACATGAAGGCGCTTCTGCGCTTCCACGTCTTGGTTAGGGTCTATAAGGCGGGGAGCACTGGCTGGCAGAGCGTTGCCCGTCTGGCAGCGGCTGTCCGCCGAGTCGAAAGTAAAGACCGACTTGGTCGAGACCACCTTGGCCAGGTCAGTACCGTCCATCTTGCGAATGCCGCGAGCCCGCTGAACCAGCACGTCGGGATCACTCTCAGTGGTCGAAATAACGCCGCGCATTACACCGTGAGTGCGCAGATGGCGCACCAGGGCACGGGTGTCGATCTCAGCCAGCACAGGAACAGAGTAGCGCTCCATGTACTCGTCCGTGACCTGCTCGGAGCGCCAATTTGAGCCGATGGGCGAGAATTCGCGAACGATCAAGCCTTCGATATAAGGCTTGGCCGACTCGTTGTCCGCCTGGTTGGTGCCGTAGTTGCCAATCTGCGGATTGGTGAGAACGACGATTTGCCCGGCATAGGAGGGATCGGTGGCGATCTCCTGGTAGCCGGTGAGGGAAGTATTAAAGACGACCTCGCCCTGGCATTCGCCTGGGTGACCATAGCCGAGGCCACGGAAGATGCGCCCGTCTTCGAGCGCTAGAATCGATTGCATTGCCTCTCCGAGGAGTGGATTCTACTGATTTTAACAGCTTGAGCGAGACTGTGCCGGTGGATTTCAGGGCCGTAATTGGGTCTCTCTATCTCACTACGCCCGCGTCGCGCGTCGGCCAGTAAACAAAGACGGCCTTGCCGTAAATGAGTGAGCGCATGACGGGTCCGAATTCGCGGCTGTCGGACGAGATGGACCGGTGGTCGCCCATCATGAAATACGAGTCCTCTGGAACGACGATCTCGGCATAAGAACGACTGTCGCGAAACTCCGCAGGAACGTATGTCTCAATCTGCCGTACCCCGTTGACCCAGACTGTACCGCGGTCGATCTCCAACCGGTCACCCGGCACAGCAATAACCCGCTTGATGTAGCTCTTTTCAGGGTCGAGCGGATAATGGAAGACCACTATGTCGCCGCGCTCGATGGAGGTGAAGTGGTAAACGAACTTGTTGATGAAGAGGCGGTCCTGGTCTTCCAGTTGCGGCAACATACTGGTTCCCTCGACGCGGACCGGCTGATAAAGAAAGGTAATGATGAAGATCGAAGCTGCGGCCGAAACCAACAGGTCGCGCATCCACAGCCCAAAGCCAAGGGATCTTGAAGGCTCTGGTGCCGACGGGGGGGGCGACAGGTTCACATCCTGCCTGGGCGCGGCAGTTTGCTCGGGATTCGAGAGCGTCGGCGGAGCGGTTTCCATCTATTCCTGCTTGTTTACAATCAATTACTTGCACGGTTCGTTCAGCGTAAACCGCGCATGAACGCACTCCAAGAACCGAGTTAGCTGATCAGTTTCAGTTGGCCTTGGAGCGGAATGCGACAAAGTTCCCCGCCAATTCAAGTGTAATCCGAACTTTTCCTCCAGGCCAGCTAC
>CAYVMS010000008.1:0-40022 GCA_964452615.1 uncultured Occallatibacter sp. | reverse complement strand
AAGGGTGGGAGACCACGAACCTTTACCCGCATCCTTCAAAAAACCGAAGCTATCTTGCAGATAATTACCTCCGCATAGCACAAAATAAAGAAGTCAGTCGAACGCGGCCTGACTGACCGCTGACCACTGTCCTTTGCCACAGGAGAGGGCCTATCCCCTACCCCCCTCCCTAAACTTTCAAAACCTTGCACGTGATTATTTGTGGAACACCGCCGGGCGCACCACCCTGGCCGCGAAGTTGTTTTTGCGGCCAGGGTGGGAGAGCACGACCCTTGTCTCATTCTCTGAGAATCCGCGCGCGCTTATCCGGAAAGCCACACCCAATCGTCACACCCACCGGTAATATGCCGCTCCTAGCCTAACTTTAGTAAACTCAACCCCAAGATGTTTCTTTTCCTTGGAATTCCCCGCTCGCGTTTCGCCCTCCGTTTCGCCGCGCTTGCTGCGGCTGGAATGGCCGTCGCCTCCCTGACCGCCCCGGCGCAGGGGACCCACCTTTGGACCCAGTCGCGCCTCGAAGAGTTCGAAAAAGGCACACCGCAAGGGGTAGCGCTCACAAGCGACGGGAATCTGCGCGCGGGGCCTGGCCTGACGGAGCTACTCACCACTCCCTCAACAACCGTCTGGTCGGTGGCCGCGGACAAAACCGGCACGGCCTATGTGGGAACCGCCTCGCCAGCCACTGTGCTGCGGATTGCGCACGACGGCAAGCCGTTCACGCTCTTCGAGACTAAGGACCTGTCGGTGCAGGTCGTCCGCCTCGGCCCGGACGGCGCGCTTTACGCGGCCACGCTGCCCAGCGGCAAGGTCTATCGCCTCGATCCAAACGCGACAACCAAGCAGGACGAGGCCAACGCCACAGTTGTCTTCGACGCGGCTAAGCTGGACGACGTAGCGACTGTCGGCAAAAAGCCCGCAGATTCAGAGAAGGGAACTGACAAGCCGGAGGCCAAGTCGCACTACATCTGGGAGATGACATTCGACGCGACCGGCCGCCTCTACATCGCCACAGGCGGACCGGCAGCGATCTACCGAGTCGACGTCGCAAAGCCCAACGCGCAGCCGGAGCTTTTCTTCAAGAGCGATGAGGCTCACATCCGCTCGTTGGCCTGGGACGCAAAGGGCAACCTGATCGCCGGCTCCGACGGTTCCGGCCTCGTCTATCGCATCAGTCCTGATGGCAAGGGCTACGTGCTCTATGAGGCGCCTCGCCGCGAGATCACCTCAGTCGCCATTGCCGCCAACGGAACCATCTACGCCGCCAGCGTGGGCGACAAGAGCCGCAATCCGTTGCCGCCTCTGCCCGTGCAGGGCGTGGGTTCGGTGAGCATCATGATCGTCCAGCCGGGATCGATGCAGGCGGCCAACTCCAGCGCCTCGGTCCCGGAAGGCAGCGAGATCTATGCCCTGACCGAAGGCCAGGCCCCGCGCAGGCTCTGGTCCGGCAAAGACGAGGTCGTCTACGCCCTCGCCGCGCAACCCGATGGTCTGCTGGCGTTGACCGGCAACCGCGGCCGCCTCTTCAAAATCGCCGACGACGGCAGCTACTCCGACATCGGACACCTCGATGCACAACAGGGGCTGAGCCTGGCCGAGGTGCGAGATGCGGAGGGAATGGGCGGGATTCTCATCGGCACCGGTAACACCGGCAAGCTCGTCGTACTCGGGCGGGCCGACAAGCACGAGTACGCCAGCGACGTATTGGATGCAGGCGCTCTTGCACGCTTTGGCCGCATTGAGGTCGAGCCGAATTCAACTGGCTACGAGCTATTCACTCGCAGCGGCAACGTCGAGCAGCCCGTGCGCGGCTGGTCCGAGTGGCAGCAACTTAAGGACGGCGCGGTAGCCTCGCCCGCTGGCCGCTATCTGCAATGGAAGGCGGTGCTCCACGCGAAGGGTTCTCTGGGTTCGATCGGCGTGAACTATCTGCCCGTCAACGCAGCCCCGGTAATCGATGAACTGGTGGTCGTGCCCGGCGCGCGCGTCAATCCTCAGATGCTTGCCCAGCCCAGCGGACAGCCTCCGATGGTTAGCATCACCTTTCCCTCCGCGATCCAGAATGCGGGGATCTCCTTCGACGGCGGCTCATCCGCACCTTTGCAAGCCCTGAAAGACCGCACTGCCGTCACTATCCGCTGGTCGGCGCACGACGACAACGGCGACGACCTGAGCTACTCGCTTTATCTGCGTGGGGATGGCGAGACCGTCTGGCGGCTGCTCAAAGATGACATTGCTGACAAGGCTTACAGTTTCGACGCTGCATTGATCCCCGATGGCGGCTACCAGATTAAGGTCGTCGCCACAGATGCGCCCTCGCACGCTCCGGCCGAGGCCCTCTCCGGCGAAAAGATCAGTGAGCGCTTCGAGGTGGACACTACGCCGCCTGTCATCGCGGCTCTCAAGGCGTCTCTTGAGAATGCAGCTTGCAAGCATCTTCCCTGCACAACGCAGATTCGTCTCACATTCGACGCGGAGGACGCCTTTTCGCCCATTGCTCACGCCGAATACTCGCTCGACGCAGGCCCGTGGCAGTATGTCGAGCCAGTTGGCGGGCTCTCCGACTCCAGGCGCGAGCACTACGATAGTCTCATTCCAGCGCCGCAAGACGCCAGGAGCAACGAGCACCTCATCGCAGTTCGCGCCTACGACCGGCACGATAATGTTGGCGTGGCCAAGACGGTAATTCCGGCTGAGAAGCCGGCGCAACGATAGAAGCTTTTAAAGAGCGGCCTTGTGTCAGGGCACGACTTCAGTCGTGCCGGAAAAGGCCATAATTCGAAGGGCTTTAGCCCCTGAGGGATGTTCTTATCAAACATTTTTCCTCAGCGGCTAAAGCTCGGAAATCGGGATTGGCGATCAGCGTACGTGCTGAAGTCTGTACCATTCAGTCAAGCAAGCAGGCGCAATGCGATTCGAGCTTTATGTAGCAGCGCGGTACCTTAAGGCAAAACGGCGTCAAGCCGTGGTGGGCGTGGTCACTGCCATCTCCGTCGCCGGAGTGGCCGCTGGGGTGGCCGCGCTCATCATAGCGCTAGCCATCACTAACGGCATGAGGCGCGACTTGCAAGACCGGCTTCTTGGGGCCTCGGCGCACGTCGATCTGATGCGCGTTCAGTCGGACGGCATTCGAGACTGGCGTCCGCTCCTCGACCGCCTCCGCCGTGTTCCTCACGTTACCGCCGCCGCGCCGGGAATCTATGGGCAAGTGCTCGTCTCCCGCGGCCCGCGTGCCGGTTTCGCGCTCATCAAGGGCATTCTTCCCGCCGACGAGCGCACGGTGAGTAGTCTGCTTGACACAATTATCAGCGGATCAGCCAAAGATCTCGAACCCCAGGCTCCCATCCGCGATGCGCAACTGTTTCCCGGTCAAGGCTCCATCAACGCGCCTTATCCGCCGCTGGTTCTAGGCAAGGACCTCGCAGAAACCATAGGCGCGCAGGTCGGCGATAGTGTGCTCGTCACGAGCCCTCAAGGTGAACTGACGCCGCTCGGCTTGGCACCCAAGTACCAGCGCTTCAGGGTCGCTGCCGTCTTTCAATCGGGTTTTTATCAGTACGACTCGGCAATGGCTTTTATGCGCCTCGACGACGCGCAGAGCCTCTTCAGTGAGCCCGACCTGCTCTCGGTCATCAGCTTCAAGGTCGACGATCTCGACCGCGCCCCGCAGATCGGCAAAGCCATCGAAGAAGCTGCGGGCAAGGGCTTCATGACTACCAATTGGATGGAGCAGAACCGCGAGCTTTTTCGCGCGCTCAAACTCGAACAGGTGGTGACTTTCATCGTCATCGCGCTCATTGTGATTGTCGCCGCGCTCAACATCCTCATCGCCCTCACCATGATGGTCATGGAGAAGACGCGCGACATTGCCGTAATGATGAGCTTTGGCGTCGAACCGGCGCAGGTCCGCCGCATCTTCCTGATGCAGGGCCTCCTCATCAGCATCATCGGCACTGTTTTTGGTCTGGCGCTGGGCTACCTTGCCGCATGGGCCGGCGGGCACTATCACTTCATCCATCTCTCGGCCGAGGTCTATTCCATTGACACGCTGCCCTTTGCCCCGCGCCCGCTGGACGGCCTGATTGTGGGCGTTGTCTCTATCGGTGTCTCGCTGCTGGCAACGCTCTATCCCTCGTCTGCCGCCGCCAGCATTCTCCCCGCCGAGGCACTACGTTATGAGTAGCAGGCGTGATCGTGCGACATTCAATGAATACGCGATCAGTTCGCGGTCGAGAGGGCTTAATTAGAAATGCACGATCCAGGCGGGAAAGTCAGGCTTGCTTTATCTGACGACGTTGTAAGCTGGGCCGAGTTTGGCGGAAAAGATAAGGAATACCGATACGCTCTGCGGCGTGTGTGGAACGATTCACTGGGCTCTGTGTTCTTTGTCATGATGAACCCAAGCACGGCTGATCCGTACGTGGACGATCCGACGGTTGCGAAATGTCAGCGCTACGCGCGAGCTTGGGGATATGGCACTCTCTGGGTAGGCAACACCTTTGCGTATCGTGCGACAAACCAGAAGCAGTTGATGCAGGTGGCTGACCCGGTGGGGCCAGCGAATGACAAGTGGTTACTCAAGATGGCTGCGCAGGCTGGAATCATTGTACTGGCCTATGGAAAGCCGCATGATAACCTTCGCCAGCGCGGTCGAGATGTGGCCGGGTTGCTCAGGCACGCAGGACACAAGCTGCATGTGCTGAAGTTGTGCATTGATGGCACCCCGTCACATCCACTCTATTTGAAGGGGACTCTCAAGCCAACTTTGTTCGGCGAGACTGACGCCTAGGAGCCTGACTGAAGTGCCGAGTACCTAAGGTCTCGATTAGATCTTTCAGATTCTGGGAAATCGGCGTAGATCCGGGCCTGAAGGCCCTCGATATACGCCGATTTCAGAGGGCTGAAGCCCTCTGCTCCCTCCGAAATCTTCGATCTACAATGGTAGTGCTAACTTCCATTCCCGAATTGTTGCCAATTTGGAAACATGCCCGCCACAGAAGGTGAAAGTTTGTTTGACGCCCGACTGCAAAGATGCCAACTTTGAGTGATGCCCTCGATCAACCTCAGCCAATTGCGCGACACACGCCAATTAATGGCTTGGCTTGATGCCGGAGTCACCGTCGAATTGTGCGAGGGAGCCGCATTATTGCTCATATCGTTCCTGTGAAGCAGCCGGTCCAGCCTGTCGACCTGTTATCGCGCACTTCATCCCGCCTTTGATACCCTCAAAGTGATGAGACACCCTGCCCCACCTCTCCCAATCCAACCACCTCGGACACTGGCAGGTTGATGGGCGACCTCCTCCAACTCCTCCGCCGCAATCGCAACTATCGCTACACATGGGCAGGCCAGATCGTCAGCGAAATCGGCGATAACTTTAATAATATTGCTGTCTTTGCGCTGGCCATGCAGTTGACGCACTCGGGCATGGTTGTCACCGGCGTGTTGCTGGCGCGCGCTATCCCCGCCATCACCATGGGCTCGCTCGCCGGTGTCTTGCTTGACCGCTTTGACCGCAAGCGAATCATGATCGCCAGCGATCTTATCCGGGCCTTGGTCGCTCTCGGGTTTATCTTCGCAGTTGTCTCGCACCGCGTCTGGGTGCTCTACGCATTCAGTGCGCTGCTCATGGCCGCTTCGCCCTTCTTCACGGCGGGGCGCTCCGCAATCCTGCCTACGATCGTTACTCCCGAAGAGATCCATACCGCGAATTCGCTCACGCAGACCACGCAGTGGATGACGCTCACAATTGGCACCTTTCTCGGCGCAACCGTCATCGCCATCGGCTACAAGTGGGCCTTCATCTTCAACGCGCTCTCATTCGTCTTCTCTGCCTGGTGCATCAGTCATCTGCGCGCTCCGGACGCGGCGGGCTTTCGCGCCCCACGCAAGGTGCGGACCGATGATGCGATCCGGCCTGTGCGCGAGTTTCGAGAGGGTCTGCGTTACATGCGGTCGGTTCCTCTGGTCTTAGGCATTGCACTGCTCTCGGTAGGTTGGGCCTCCGGAGGCGGCGCAGCGCAGATTCTCTTCACTCTATTTGGCGAGGTGGTCTTCAATCGCGGAGCAGGGGGCATCGGTCTGATCTGGGGTTGCGCGGGCCTCGGTTTGCTTTCCGGCGGATTTATTGGTAACTGGCTCGGCAAGCGGCTTTCCTTCAGAGGTTACAAGCTGGCCATCTTCATAGGCTTTGTCGTGCATGGAGCAACCTATGTCCTCTTTGCCCGAGCGCAGCGCTTTGAGTTCGCGCTGGTCTTCATCCTTATGTCGCGCTGCGCTATCGCCGTCAACTCGGTCCTCAACTATTCCTATCTGCTGCGCACTGTCGAGAACCGCTTTCGAGGACGCGTCTTCGCGACTATCGATACCTTCACCTGGTCGATGATGATGGTCTCGATGATCGGTGCTGGCATTGCTTCGATGCACTATAGCCCGCGCGTCATCGGCACTGTTGCGGGCCTCTTGAGTTCAACAACCGCAATCTTTTGGGGATGGGCGAACTGGTCGGGCTGCCTGCCGCTTCCGGCTTTTGTGGCAGAGATAAAACCAGAGACGGAGGGCCATGCGGATCTGGCGATCTGACCACCTGTGGTGGGGTCAGACACTCGCTTTTCGCTCGCTTGGGGTTCGTGGTTTCCCAGATCCCCAAATGCAAGGAACCTGGGGCACCCGGCAAACTGCCATCTACTGTGGCGTAATGATCCCGCCGAGAGAGTGCCGCCGGGGCAGCACGATGCCGCGATGATCCACCAACGGCGGGGGGGTCAAAGTCGCATGATCCTCGACAGGGAGAGTTGCCCGCGCCACCAACGCCCCGCCGCAAGCCGGACACCAATCCGTGATCGTCTCCTCGGCAAGCACCGCTCGGCAATTGCTGCAAATCCGTTCCATTTTTCAAGATCTTACCACCTGCGGTGGGCCAGACGCTGCTTTTCGCTCGCACGAGGTTCGTGGTTTCCCAGATCCCCAAATGCGAGGGATCTGGGGCATCCGCATGTTTGTCCCGCGCTTGATTCTGGCGCGGGAGTGCCGCTGGCAGTGGGCCCCCGCCGCAGGTGGCCGATACACTAATGACATGCACCCTCCTGTCCGCCTCGTGGCGATTGATGTGGATGGAACTCTGCTGCCGGCCATCGGTCAGGCGATCACCCAGCGTGTGGCAAGGGCGCTCAAGGCAGCACAACAGGCGGGTGTCACGGTTGCTGTCGCGACTGGCCGCCGCCCGGCATATACTGTGCCGCTCTTCGCTGGCCTCGGCCTGCGAGCGGATATGCCTCTGATCGCGTCCAATGGAGCAGTGGTTCGCACCCTGGGCGGTGACCCGATTGACCGCTGCTATATGGAGTCGCGGGTTGCGCGGGGGCTGTGCGGCCTGCTTCGCCCCTTTGGGTCTCTGGTCTTTACATTTGACAGGCCAGGACGCGGAGAACTGGTACTCGAAGACATCGAGGAGGCACAAGGCCGAGTCGCTGTCTGGGTCGAGGCCAACCGTAATGCAATCGAGGTGGTGAGGCCTTTGGAAGATGCCCTCATCGACGGCGAGGAACCCATTCAGGGAATGGCGGCGGGCACGGTAAGCCAGATGCGCAAGGCCGAAGAGGCGGTCAGGGCGAGCGAGTGGGCCAGCCACTGCGAGTGCGTTCGGACCGAGTACCCGGCCCGAGATATCTCGATTTTGGACCTTCTGCCACCGGGAGTTTCGAAGGGCTGGGCGCTCGAACGGCTGGCTGCCCGGCTCGGAGTGGACCGCAAGGAGACGATGGCCATCGGCGACAACTGGAACGATGTCAATATGCTGGAGTGGGCCGGCCAGGGCGTGATCATGGGCAATGCTGCGAAGGAGTTGCGGGTCATGGCCAAAATGCGAGGCTGGCGGCAGGCTCCGCCCAACGACCAGGATGGCGTGGCTGTTGTGCTCGAGCAAATGCTGGCCAGGCGCACTTCTGCTACAGTGTGACCGGGCGGTAAGATAGAGCAAGCAGGATTCAGGATGCGCGGAAGTTATTTCATTGCGGTGGTGGCGCTCGCGGCTTTGGCCCCGGCGGCGCGTGCTGCTGAGCGCGTCACGCTCAGCAATGGTTTTGAGATCGACTGCCATCACCACGCACAGGTCGAGAGCCAGGTCCGGCTCTACCTGAGCCCTGGCGAGGACAGCTATATCGACCGCCATGCCGAAGATATCGCCAGCATCGAGACTGTCCCAGATCCGCCTGCGCCGCCGAGTGTGAAGAACTTAAAGCTCGAAGCATCGAAGGTCAAGGCGGACGGAAGTCTCTCTCCCGCCGACCTCGGCGAGATGCTCGCCAATGCCGGCCATGAGCACAACCTCGACGTGGATCTATTGGCTAGTCTGGTCAAGGCCGAAAGCGGCGGTAACGCCCACGCCGTCAGCCGTGCCGGAGCACAAGGCCTGATGCAACTGATGCCCTCGACGGCCAAGACCCTTGGCGTCGAAGACAGCTTCAAGCCCGAGCAGAATGTGCGCGGCGGCTCCGTCTATCTCGACTCCCTGCTCACCCTTTACCACGACAATTTGGCAAAGGCTCTTGCCGCCTACAACGCGGGACCGGAGGCGGTAGCGAAGTACAATGGCATTCCGCCCTATCACGAGACGCAGGTCTACGTTGCGCGCGTGATTCACGAGTTTAACCGCCGTGTGCTGGCACGTGAGGCAGAGGCGAGGCGGGTGGCCTCCCAGGCCCGGCCGGCAGTTGCATCAACCTCCGATGAAAAGGGAACTCGCCAGAGTTCCTCTCGCAGTTCCAGGTGAGAAACTAGACTCTTGAGAGATTATTGGCCATCTGGAACGGAGCGGTTTTGAAGAAGAAACAGTTGATCCTTGGTTTGATTGTGCTTGCGGCGCTGGTTGCGCTGGTGATTTGGGGACGCGACAGGATTCACTTCGACTTTGGCGTCTTTCGCTCGCAGTTGGCTCTTGCGGATTGGCGCAAGATCGGCATCGCCTTCGCTTGCATCTATGTGGGCTACGTTTTCCGTTCTGTACGCTGGGCCCTGCTGCTCCGCCACAATAAAAAAGTAGGCCTGCTCTCGCTGCTAGGAACGCAGGTGATTGGTTTCACCGCGGTGGCGTTGATTGGCCGCATCGCCGACCCGGTTCGGCCTTATCTCGTTTCGAAGAAGACCGGCTTGCCGATCAGCAATCAGATCGCCGTTTACATTGTCGAGCGTCTTTTCGACGCCGGTTCAATGGCGTTAATCTTTTGCTCTGTCATCCTGCTGGCTCCCGCGGGCGCATTGCCCCATCCGGAAATCATGAAGAAGGCCAGCTATGGCGCACTGTTAACCACCTTGGCGGGAGCGGTGTTTCTGGTTGTGGTGCGTCTCTCCGGCGGCATTGTGGCGTCGTTTTCTGAGAGATCTCTAGGCCTCATATCCAAGGGTTTTGGCCGCGCAGTCGGAGAGAAAATTCGCACTTTCCGTACCGGCCTGGACACTCTGCGTTCCTTCTCCGACTTTGGGTTTGCCTCGTCGCTATCACTGGGCATGTGGGCGCTGATCACTGTGGCCTATCTCGAAGTCACCACGGCCTTTGTCGCCAGTCCTCAATTGGCACAGCTAACACTGGCCAAGTGTATGTTGCTTATGGCCTCCAGCATGGTTGCCAGCGGATTTCAACTGCCCATTATCGGCTGGTTTTCTCAGATCGGCCTGGTGGCTGCCGCTATGTCCGCTTTCTTCGGCGTGGCGCCTGAACCTGCCACCGCCTGCGCAGCCACATTGCTGGCGGTCACCTTCCTGGGAATCATCCCAGTGGGCCTGATCTGGGCGCGCATCGAACACGTCAGCTTGCGCAAAGTAGCTGAAGAGAGCGAACACGCCGAAGAGGCGCTGGTCGCGGACGAGCCGGCCAGTTAAGGCTCCGATTACAGATTGATCATGACATCTGGCTCGCCGCAAAAAACAAATCCCTCGCCAAGGTCAAGCCAAGGGCGCAGGCGGCCTAACTTCCATCGTTGACGCTGGCCCGTTTTTCGCTACCGCTAGCGCCACCCGCGAGAACTGAATCGTCTCCGGCCCCACTGCCCCACCGGTCATGATCATGCTCATCGCCTGCTCCATGCTCAGGTCGGTATCTGTCACTCTCTCAAGTGGCAGAATCTGCAGGAACGCCGATGTCGGGTTGATGGCGTTGGGAAGCAGCACCGCGGCCAGCGGTTCGCCGGTTGCAGCGTCGGTCATGACGCGAGTCAGAAACCCTATGGATTTTTGCCCCAGGATGGGAAAGTCCACCAGCACGACACGCTGGCTGGATTCCTTCTTGGCCAACATACTGTCCAGCAGTTGCCGCACCGATGTATAGATTTTTGCGACAACCGGCAGCCTTTCCAGAAGAGCCTCGAAGAGTTGAAAGGCCTGGCGGCCGATCACCAGGCTGGTGACCCTGCCGACAACCCAAAGCACCACCAGAGTCAGCACAACAGCCAAAACGGGCTGCATCCATGGCTTGCCAAGCCATCCCTCAGGGAAGATCGCCGCAAACAGTTGAACCACCGGCAAGCCTGCCTTGGCCAGGGCGCCAAGAAGAAAGCTGAAGATCAAATACGTAACAAAAAGTGGTCCGATCGTAACAATGCCAGCCAGGATGTTGCGTTGCAGACTGCGCAGGGAATGTGCAAAGACTCGGTTCAAGGGCTTCTCCTGTCGATGAGGATACCCGAACCGGCCCGTACACGGCTGTGAGAAAGTACGCAGATCCTCCAACAGACAGGCCTCGTCCCTCCGCCACAGGATACCCCTTATATATAGTGGGAAAGAAGGAAGATTATGAGCGATCCATCCAGTCCTCTTGAGGTGCGCGAGCAGGCCAATTCATCAAGGACGGCCGACTCCGGTCAGCCAGTTTCCGGACTTCAGCGGACGGCAAGCGTACTGCGCACAGTTCTTCCGCATCTGCTTCGGCTCCTGCCTCTTCTTGACGGCAACATTGGCTCCGCTGTTTCCAATCTGCTGAGCTCGCCTCTGCCATCGCCCCCGCCCGCGCCTCCGGTCGATCTGACGCCAATCGAGGACGGCTTGGAAGAGCTTCAGGCGGAGCATCGCGATCTGCGCAGCCAGATCTTGGAACAGAGTGCCGGGCTCAAGCGAGTCGAAGGCCGGTTGGAGATGATGGAGCAAGCTGCCGCCCGCTACATGCTCCAGCAGCAAGAGTTGCTGAAAGAACAGAGGGATGTTGGCATTCGATTGGAAGAGATGAAGTCTGCTGGCCGCAAGACAAACATCATTGCATTTGTCGCGATAGGGTTGCTTGTTTTCTCGATATTGCTCAACGTCGCTGTCTTTATATATTTCCTGCACCTCCGACCTTAGATCTTCATTGAATGCAGCAGATATTCATACAGTCAACCAGTATTGCAGTTATACAAATAGATATTTTAACAATTTGCTCACTTTTCTCACGGGCGCGCAGTTGGATGTTGCCAGTCGTATTTTCAAGGGGCTAGTATTTGCGGTAGCTCATCCGGGTTAGATTCAATCTCCCGGCGTTAAGTCGGCTATGCAGTCGTTCCCAAAGTTCACAGTGCTTCACCAACGAGTGGCGCTTTCCGGCGCACGCAGACGGAGTGTCTCTTTATGGCATGGTATGCCTACTGCATCGGTGAAAAATTAGCATTTCCTGAATTGGCCCGTCATCGCAAGCCCATTCCGATGGAATCGGTCCTTGGAGTTAGCGGAAACCAGGTATTTGTTTATCCCGCCAGCGACCTCGCGGTCATTGTCAGCGAACACAGTCCTCAGGAATCCCTCAACCAAAAGTCTGGCGTTGACCATGCCAGGGTAATCGCAGACTGCTTCCAGCACTCTACCGTGCTGCCCTTCCGTTTTGGGACCGTCTTCAACGACGACGAGAGCCTGCGGAAGTCCATCCGCTCCAACCAGCGCCAGTTTCAGAGCAATATAGACAAGCTGCGCGGCAAGACCGAGATGCACCTTAAGGTCTTCGTCGACGACTGCTCCGGTCCCGCTGCCGACAAGCACCAGCCGCCGGAGGGGCAGGGCAGGGAATATTTTGCCAATCTGCGCGAAAACGCCGGTCGCCAGCGTGAGCGCCAGACTCGCGCCCGCGCAGTCAGCTTCCAGATGCACCGGCTCTTCATGCCCCTTGACGAAGAGGTGAGCTGCCGGTTGACCGAGAGCGGCAAGATGATGCTCGACATCGCGCACCTGATCGACCGCAAGTGCGTGGAGCGCTACTTGAACAAGTTCTCGACTACCAGTGCTTTGATGCGCCAGTACCAGATGCAGCTCTCCGGTCCCTGGCCGCCCTACCATTTTGTCCACCGGCTTACTCGCAGTCCTCACTCCCACCCGCTGCAGCAAACGGCAGTCTCCGTCTCGACAACAGTGCCGTCGGCCACTCCGGTGGTCCACATTGCTGAGGCAATCTCCGTGCTGGTCTGAAGCAGCGCGGTCGTCATACAAATCTCGCATCGAGCCAAGGCGGCGACCTGGCTCGATGCGACAAGATGGCATCGAGCACAGACAGGAAAGGGCCATCCTGCATTGCAGGATGGCCCTTTCTTTATGGCTTGTGGATAAGGCGGGCTGCCCGGCCGGCTCTACTTGAAGGAGGCGATGGCGCTGGCCTCGTCATCCTTGATGTCAAACACCGTGTAGAGCTTGGTCAACTGCAGCAGATCGTGGACTTTCTTGGTGAGATTCAGCAGCTTCACTTCGGCCTGCTGATTTTTGGCTGTGGTAAAGGCGCTCACCAATTCGCCCAACCCGGAACTATCGATGTAGTTGACATCTCCCATGTTCAGCAGGATGTTCTTCGATCCCTTGCTGATCAGGCCGCGAATGGCATCGCGCAACTGCACACTGCCTTCGCCCAAGGTGATTCGCCCGCCAAGATCCAGTACGATTACGCCGTCTACTTCACGCGTAGCAATTGTCAGCGCCACAGGTATTCCTCCTCGTTGGTATTGCAATTATAGTACGTTAGCGGCTGGAAATCCCCAGCCTTCCTCCGGCTCCGGCACGAAAAAATTGACCTCCACTCGCTGCCAGCCCGATGTGCAAGCGCTTACATCTTACCCCCAACCGGTGCAAGATGCTTGACGAGCGTCAATTCGGTTCCGGGGGCCAGTTGTCGAAAGTGTACCTCATCCATGAACGACCGGATGAGGAAGATGCCTCGCCCCGTGCCGCGCAGCAGGTTCTCTGGGGCCAAAGGATCAGGCAGCGTATCTGGATCCAGCCCTTTGCCCTGGTCTGCAATCTTGATCACCAGATCCTGCCCGGTGTTTTCAAAGCTGGCAGTGACCCGTTTAGCGGGGTCGTATTCGTTGCCGTGCAAGACCGCGTTTACCGCAGCCTCGCGCGCCGCCATGGCCACATGGAATCGCCCATCTTCATCCAAGCCGGCATCGCCGGCCAATTTGTCCGCGGCCGTTTCGACCTCAGTCACGCTATCCATGGTCGATTTCAGCGCAAGGGTTAGCCGTCCTGCCTTTGGTCCGCTCACGTGATCTCGAACCTGCCTCTCCCGGCGCAAAATGGTCTCTTACCCCCTTTACGCTCCATAGCATCCTTGAACGCAGTTTCAGGGTTGTTGCAGAGCCGTGTCAAGCCGTGTCACGGTTGAACTGGCGAAGCGAGGTAGTTGCAGGAGTATGCCCGTCAGGCAGTTGGATAGAATGCGGAGGAGTGTTGGGTTGAAAAACCGAATGGTCTGCGTCCCAAAATGGAGATAAACAGGGATTCAAAGTCCTCACCTCTACTTCGTCGAGCTATCCGACTGACGTTGCCGTGCGGGGGCTTTTCGAGCACCGTAATCCCGGTGACCTCGTAGCCTCTCTTCCACCGCAGCGATGTCCAAGCCCAGCGAATCCTGAAGATAGCCTTTTGTTGGTGAAGCCAGCATCCAATCGCTATGCTGGTGCATTTGAATGTCTCTAATGAAGGGGTGCTATGCCAAGAAAATTAACCGCTGAGGCGGGAGGACGATTGGCGGTTGTCTAAGTAAATCGGAGAATCGCATTTTGGCGGCATTCACTATTGTTGGATAAGGCGCGCCAGGATACAGGACTACCGCAGGATCAGCTCACTGATTGTGTGTTCAAAGAGTAATCGGTTCAGATGCCGTGCGGATTGCCTATTGCGGTCTGAAGAAGGGCAAACTTTCAGTGGGTCGCGCTCCTATCCTCCCCGCAACGGCCGCTTGCATCCGCGGCCTATGTACCCGAATCCGATTCTTGTAGGTGATAAGTCCAAGATCCCGGAAGCGGTTCATAAAGAAGCTTACGCGAGAACGTGTAGTGCCGATCATTTCCGCCAGGGTTTCCTGCGTAATCGGAGGAATCATCGCTTGCGGCTCCTCCGGCTTCTCAGACTCCGCCATCAAGAGCAGGACGCGCGCAAGACGCTTTTCGCTCGAGTGAAGAATTTGATCTGCAAGATGCGCCTGGGTGCGCATGCCGCGATCCAGCAGGTACGAAAGAAACTGATCGCTGAAGTCCTGTTTCTGATGCAGAGCTCCTATCATCTCTTCCCTATTCATTTTGAATGCGGTGCTTCTGTTCACGGCTGTAACTGTTGCCACGCGCAATCCGGGACTTGTCCCCAGCGACTCTTCTCCGAAAAAGTCGCCAGGAAAGAGGAGCGTAATGGTGGCTTGTTTACCCGTCTCTGAAACGACGCTGACCTTTGCGCGGCCCCGCTGCAGACAAAAGACAGAGTCCGCCGGGTCTCCCTGGGTAAAAAAGCGATCCTCAGGTTCCAACTCAACAATTCTTCGATCAAGCCCGACGCTCGAAAGAAAGGCGGCAGGGGCAAATGTTCTCTCCAGCTGATTACCCGTAATCATATTTCCCTCCTAAGAGCTGTTCTGCTTTTCGCGACGAGCATCCTTATTGGGAAAGCGGCTCACGGCGCAGACCGTCGCCCAGTCAAGAAATTTACGATCAGAACGATAAGCGCGACCACTAACAGAAGGTGAATCAGACTACCAGCAATATGCAAGCTGAATCCCAAAAGCCAAAGAACCAAAACAATTACAAAGATTGTCCAAAGCATAAATCCCCCTCGTTCCTGCCTCATGCTCATGCGCGATGGCAAATAACGTTTCACGATCGGGCGAACTTTGACTATGGGTTACTTCTCCGCACCTCTACCTCTCGCCTGCTCCTTCGCATTCATCACCGCATCCAGGAACGGCCGTGCCTGAGGAGGAGAAGGAACCTCGCCACGCAGTATTCTTTCTGTAGGAATCTCTGACCCATACATCGCCTTGGTTGAGTCATCGTCGCGCCGAATTGCAGCTCCGTTCAACGACACGCCTGCAAAAACTCCTTTTGCACGCGAATAGGTCAGCACTTCTGTGTTTAGCTTCCAATCGGTGTCGGCGGATGCATGGCGACCCACCGGGCCCGCAGCTGCAGATGCGTCGCCTCCAATCTCGAACTTGCTGTTGATTAAATGGTCCATTCCTTTATCGCCTTGGATGACCATGACCAGATCGACGCCTTCCACACCAATTTGTAGTCCCCAACTGCCACCCGTGATGGCAAAGAACGCCGGGGCGCTCCATCCGCTTGCAGTGCGGCACGTCGCAACGCCCCTGCCGTTTTCAGCCCCAAACACGAAGCCTCCCTTCAAAAGGTGAGGCACCACCGCCACGCACTTGGCGTGCTCGAGAACCTCTTCGGGGATACCAGTGTCCGGTGCGGACATGATCTCATGCAACACAGCGCCCGCATGTTCCAGCCGGCTGTCTGTCGCTTCACGCGTTGTTTCCGCCCAGGCAAAGCTTGTCACACTCAGCGCAACTGCAAGCACAAGTTTCTTCTTCATAGCTTTCCTCCTGATCTCGTGTAAGTCGTCATGCCATTCATGTAACTCGGCGTGAATAACATTCGCGTTTTCATGGCGTTTTCGGAAATGCGGTCGACCGAAACCATGACCTCGATACGACGCGACCATCAGGGCTGTAGACCCCACTCTCTGGTCTTCGTCCGTGGGGGAGTGAGACAGGCCACTATGCCGTAACAAGGTTAAAAAACTATCTCAGAAACGCTCTAAACACTTGATCCGTATGGCTCAGTTTAGCTGCTCTTGAGGCGACTCTCCTCAACCAGCAGCACGCCTCTTCGACAGCGACCAGTCATCTTGGATGACATCTCGCCGGTATGTCTGTAGATGCGAAGAGTTCAGTTTTCGTTGCCTTGGGGGCTAAACCTCGTCGATGTTTCTTACCTGACCGGTCAGGGCTGCTGCCATCGAGGCTGATCCACCACGTGTTGATGGCTTCCTTGAACTGGAGAATCTAACCGCGAACGTCAACAGTGATGTTGCGAGAGAGTTCGCCGCTATCGACAGCAGTGGCAACTTCCGCTATGTTACTCAGTTGTGTTCTTTGCCGACGGCCAATCCCACTGGTTTCAGCTCATGCGACATCTGCTCATTGACTGCAACGATATCGTTGAAAGTTCAGCGTAGACTGTGATTGGTTTTCTCTTTCACAATCGCCGATTCTATTTGCTCCCAAAGAGCATCAGGAGGTTCCTCAACAGGAAACAACTGTTGGGCGGCTTGGGCGATGGCATCCAAGTCGGCCAAAAGAGCCCGGCAAGGTTTGCAGCTCTGGAAATGCTGATGATCGGTGATCTTTTCTCCGCAACAAATCAGTTCCGGTAACTGGGCCTGGAATTCTGCGCAGGACAGGTTGTTGGTAGATCTACTCATTTGCGTCCCTCCTGCTGCGGTTGGCCGCGCATGGATTCCCGCAAATTCAGGCGCGCTTTATGCAGTTTGGATTTGCTGTGGTCGATTGCGCAATCGAGAAGAGAAGCAATTTCATTGTGCTCAAAGCCTTCTAAATCATGAAGCACAAAGATGAGCCGATAGCCAGTCGGCAAATTATCGATTGCGCGTTGCAATGTCAGTCGGTCGATGGCTCTAGACAGAGCGAGTTCGGGTGCGTCAAAGCTTTGGCCGGGCTGTTGGTCTAGGGTCGGATCCATGAGTTCATCCAGTGAACTTGCCTGTAAGCTTTTCTTGCGCAAACGCATCAAACCAAAATTGATAACCAACCTGTGCAACCAAGTGGAGACCGCTGATTCGCCTCGAAAGGTATAGATCTTACGGTGGAACTGAAGAAACGCCTCCTGAGTCACTCTTCCGCCGAAGCAACACTGCCTACCAAGCGCAGGCACAAGGAGTAGACATGACTCTTTGGACTGAGTAAGGCTGGGCGAAGGCCTGGTGATCGCCAGCCTGGGCACGCGTCAACATATCGGCTTGGTCATGGTTGGTTGCGGAATTGGACGAAGTATTTTCCACTGCCCCAGGAGCTTTGTGGTGCGACTGCGTGGGGGTGGTGTTGTTGGACATGCGCATCCTCGGAAAATGGGGGATCGGAGATGAGAAGCCTTGACCGACGAAACTCACCTGAAGATCGTACCTGGTCGTATGATGCGTTTTTCTCGTCAATAATCACGCTCTCTGAAATTTTTTGTGAGAGAGAAAGCGCGTTATCACAATTCCTCCTATTTCTCCGCAATCGGAGTCGGCGGAGCCGGTTTCACCTCGGGTTGGGCGGACCGTTTCGGTACGGCGGGCTGACTGCAACACACTGCTAATCCGATCGCAGCGCAAAGAACGAGACTTACCATCTCGGACCAAGTCATATAAAACGTCACTGTTATGAGATGCAAGTTTGTTCGTGACAGCAACCTGGAAAAATATGCACTGTAGATGACTGCGGCACCCGCTCATCCAGGGATTGAATTAGAACGGTTGGGGCGCCCGATCATTTTCGGAGAAGACTATCGAAGTCGAGATCGTCGAGCGGTGTACCAAACATCTTCTTTCTCCGATACAGAATCGTCAGTTACTTATCTTAGTCTTCTGCGGATGAGGTCGAGGGATTGCTGGGTGGCCCATTGTCTTACGCGGTCGCGGTCGCCTCGGAATATTCTCTCAATTGACTCGGTCTTGTTTTCGTCGCTCAGGGCGATGTAAACCAGGCCTACTGGCTTGGTCTCAGTGGCGCCGGTGGGGCCGGCGATGCCGGTGACTCCTAGTCCCAGAGTCGCGCCGGTGTTGTGGCGAATGCCTTGGGCCAGGGCTTCGGCTACTTCCTTTGAGACGGCTCCGTGCTGGGCGATCAGTTCGGCAGGAACCCCGGCGAAGTGAGTCTTGAGTTCGTCCGAGTAGGCGATGGCTCCGCCCAAGAAGGTGCGCGAACTGCCGGGAACGCTGGTGATGTGCTGAGCGATCATGCCTCCAGTGCAGCTCTCGGCGACGGCGAGAGTGGATTGGCGAAGGCCGAGATAGTATAGAACGATTTGTTCGAGAGAGTCGGCGGATTCCTGGCCGGAGGAGTAGAGCCAGTCTTCGAGAGCCTCTTCCATGCGGGATGCTAATTCATCGACGCGAGTCTGGGCGATGGCGGCGTTCGATTTGGAGCAGAGCAAAGTGAGCTGGATGTCGCCGGCATGGGCGAGGATGGTGGTTTCAACGTCTTTGTATTCGGTGTAGATGGGCGCGAGGAGCTTGTCGGCTTGCGACTCGGGGATCATGGCGGCTCTTAACGTGCGCTTGGCGATGTGGCGGACGGGGAGGATCTCGCGCAGGCGGGGAACGCATTCGGCATCGAAGAGCGGGCGGCACTCGTTGGGCGGGCCGGGTACGAGCATAAGCAGTTTGCGGTAGCCTTGCCAGGTCGTGTCGATCCATTGGCCGGGAGCGCTGCCGTTGGGGTTGGGCAGCACGATTGCGCCCTCGATGACGTCGGCCTGCTTGAGGTTGTTTGTGGGCATGGGAATGCGCCAGGTGGCTGCGCGAGCGGCGAGAGCGACAACCTGGTCGGGGTCGCGACGCAAGGTGAGGGAGTGCGCCTCGGCGACGGCCTCGCGAGTGAGGTCGTCTTCAGTGGGGCCCAGGCCCCCCATCAGAACGATGATGTCGGTGCGATTGAGGGCCGCGCGGATGGCGCTGACCAAGTCTCTGCGGCGGTCGCCGACGATGGTCTTGAAGACGACTGTGACGCCGAGTTCATTAAGCTTTTCCGTTAGGTAAAGGGAGTTAGTGTCCTGGCGGAAAGGGGTGAGCATCTCGGAGCCGATGGCGATGATTTCGGATTTCATGAAGAGCGGCCTCTGGCTTTCGGGCATTTTCGGAAACAGTGTGAACTTTATTACGGCATCGTGGGCTGTCGCCCTATCTACCTCACGGAAGATGACCTGTCCGTGGGAACCCCGGCCCTAATGGTCGCGCCAGCTTAAGGTCACGGTTTCGGCTTACAGCACTTCCGAAAATGCTATCGCTTCTAGCATATAGCTCCAATGTCAGGTGCCATGCGTCTTTGGTCTTTCGCTGGCAACGCAGGCTCTTCGATGGCGCAAATGTTCAGTTGAGCAGGCAGCAAGGATTACGTTGGGCGCTTTCAACATAAGTGACGTACGGAATCAAATGCGGCTCAACTCATGAGGTGAAGGGATGCCGAGAAAGATTCTGAGACTGTCAATCGAGTCGGATCGCGCCGGCCGATCACGCAGCACGGTCTATCAGCGCGTCAGCGAAGGAAGATTCCCAAGGTCAGTGTCGCTGGGACCCAAATGTAGAGCCCATCTCCATCGCCAAGGCAGTCGACTTCTTGCGCATATCGGGCTTTAAGCACGCAACCAATTTGACCGGTGGCATTCTAGCCTGGGCTGAAAGGATCAACCCCTCGCTGCCTAAGTATTGACCAAGCGCAGGGGGGGAGACGATTGCTCTCAAGCGCCAAGATGAAGATATGAAGTGATTTAGAACAAGGCGAACGGGCCGGAACTGCGGATAAATTTCGTTCGTTCTTGGCCTCTACGATCTCACCCGCCAATAGTGCGCGGAGCTCCCGATCGTTGCCCTGACCTCACTGCTCGGAACGCCATTTGTCTGCTTCTTGCTCTGGAAGTGGCAGGGAAGAGGCTGGAGCCATGACTAAAGCAGCACCGGAAACTGATCTGGCAAAGCGATGGGCGGCCTTTCTGAGCAAACCATCGTGAAGCGATTGCTGCGATGGACTTCTTCACTGTTCCGACACTAACCTTCGGCGTTCTGTACTGCTTCTTCGTCATTGCGCATGATGAGCGCCGAATCCTGCACTGCAATGTGACGGAGCATCCGAGCAGTGCTGGGTTGTTCAGCAGTTGCGCGAGGCATTTCCTTACAACTCTGCGCCGCATGATCCGATCTTCGATCATGGCGCGCAATTCAATAAAGAAGTGATCGATACGGTGAAGAGCTTTGGCATCCAGCCCAAGCGAACTAGCTTCCGAAGCCCGTGGCAGAATGGTGTCGCTGAGCGCTGGGGCGGCAACTGCCGTCGCGATTTGCTCGACCATGTCATCGTTGTGAATCAACGTCATCTGAAACGCCTGACGAATAAGTACGGCGGTTACCATCACGAGGACCGAACTCATCTTGCGCTGGCGAAGGGGAACTCCTGCCGGTAGTGAAGCAGTTATCAACTCCGATGTTTTGAGGAACCGAGTTATAGCGATGCCAAGGCTCGGCGGGCCGCATCATCGTTACGATCTGGCTGCCTGAGTTGTTGTTGGGGACATGTTGCTTCGGAGTCGAAGAAATCCTGCAGGAAAAGCGTGTCCGATGACCTTCCCGTAGACTTGACAATGTCTTCAAGGCTGTACGCAGTTGCGAAACCTTCCTCCCCGTAGTCCAAAATCGCTTCCAAAACAACCGTTCAAACCAGAATCTACTCCTCGTTCTGGCCTGATGACATAATGGCAAGACACAGCCTTCAACTTTGTCGCTTCGGACCTTCTGGTGAATTGCCTGGCGTTTTTTGAACTAGTTGAACTGAGAGAAACTGGTACAAGGATCGCTGTGCACGACAGACTCGCGCGGGTAAAACGAATCGAGAAAACCGCGTCCAAAGTTACCGATAACACTGTAGTGCTAAGTTTCCGCCTCGACTTCGATTGCGTTGATAAGCGGATAATTCTTGACGGGCGTGAAATAGATCTCCAGCATTCCGTGGGTTGTGGGCTTTACGTGATCAAATGTAACCACCGCAGTGCCGTTCGTTTGAGATTTCAAGATGTCGAAGTTCGTCAGCAGAGTTGTGCCGTTGCAATAAACGTCGAAAACGCGGCTGTCTATGCCCCCTGGACCGCCATTGCTGCTGCCAAACCACCCCTCGGAAAAGTACAGGCGTACTCTGTAGTCTTTGCCGGCCGCAACCGGTATGCTGTAGTGGAAGTGTCCGTACCGCTCATATTCAAAGAGCTTCGAGTCTGCGACCTTGGGCAAGTTATCCGAATGAACTGACCTTCTGCCACCCTGATAGAAACGTTCTGGAAGCCATATATTTCCATGGCTGTCGCGGAAAACAGCGGGGCCGGCAAGCATCCGAAGCGGTTGCATGGCATCCGATTCGGCCCGCATCAGCTCGGCCGCATTCACGAAAGATGCATCCGAGATGAAATCCAGGTGGATGGCCCCATCGCTCATGGGATGAATCCCAGGGTAAACTTTGCCTATTACAATGTCAT
Source organism: uncultured Occallatibacter sp. (assembly GCA_964452615.1). GTDB lineage: Bacteria > Acidobacteriota > Terriglobia > Terriglobales > Acidobacteriaceae > Telmatobacter. The sequence continues at coordinate 18,507 of CAYVMS010000008.1, read as the reverse complement.
CGCCACCCGCTTCGTCCACGATATCCAAGGCCGCAGTTAGAGTGTTGTTGATGGATAAAACAACCTGTCTGGCTCCCTCTTTATCGCCCTCCGTGTCGGCAAAAAGCAACATTAGTTGATAGCTTCCTGGCGAAGCGGGAATCTTGCATTGGAACTTTCCCTGGCGTCCGGTCAGAAACAGAGGCAAATCGTCTGTTCCTTGGATGTCGCGACTCGGATGGGAGAAGGTGGATCCCCCGTTGCAGTACTGGTCGGCGCGCCATATCTGACCAGCTGCATCTGTATAGGAGTTCTGGCTTGTGCCAAAGCGAAAGCGGAAGAAGCGATCCTGAGCAGGGCCGGCTGTCGTCAAAACCTCTGAACCGGTTCCAGCCCTGGAGCCAAGAACGGCGCTTCCTAGTTTTACAGCCAATCCCGCTTGCTTATATTTTAGTGAGCCGATCCACAACAAGGCTGGAACCAGCGCTGCGACAGCCACCCAGGCAGCCAAGATTAGCCACTTGGCGTAAATCACGCGAGATGCCTTCATCACTGGCTCCTCAATTGGCGGCAAAGTGGTGGCCATGGCGGATGAAGCCGTAGTCAACTGTTCCTTGCGGTCGAATTGAAGAACATACTTGCCGACTGGAAGTCGAATCTGGATAGGATGTTGAGTGCCCTCTGTTGCATAGTACTGTTCCAACTTCTTTCTCAATGTGTGCGCCGATACACGCACAATGGTGTCCGTTAAAGGATCAAACTGCTGGGTTCTATGCAACGCCTGCACGGCGATGCTGTACTCCTTGATTTGATCGATGGATCTGGAAAAGTGTCTCTCCGCCAAAAAGTTCAGGAGATTCAGAAGATTAGGCGCTTTGTCCAGAATGCCCGACTGCAACACTGCTTGCATTTCCCGCCATTCTTCATCTTGTTGCACGTCAACTAGGGGCTCCGGTAACGGCATTGGATGCACTCCCTTCAATACTCCTGCGGCTGTATTCTACTCCGCTATATAGATTCAACGAAAGAGGCTTGGAACGACGGCCAGTGATCGAACTAACGCAGTTAATGCGGGTGCGGCATGAAATGCTTGGATATGAAGTTTAACCGTTTATAATCAGCGACATAATAAACGTTAATTCAGAAACCGCCTATGCCAGTCTGATGTCGAAATGCTACTAACATAGCCAGACTAACCTCGTTATCCGTGAATGAACGCCCACTCACTCCCAAGTTGTGCACTGGGTGGACGACTCTCGTGTCATTAAGTTTGTAGGACGAACTGACAGAGAGATTTTATAGCTTAGGAGCTGCGTTTTCTTCCCCTCCCCCGGCCTCCCAAGCAAGATAGTAGGCTTCCCCCATTTCGGAAGTGAGTTGTGTCGTAAGGCTGAACGCTCTTTTCGCAAGTGGTTCTACGCCATTGACATTTGGAGATCATTCGATGAATAGCACTTTCCTGTCCATTGCCGCGAGGAGGGTGATTCCTTGCCTGCTTTTCGTGATGCTTCTCTGTTGGGGGAATTCATCCATAGCGCAAAACAGCACAATATTTGGCCCCAATGTCTACGTCTTCACTCCCAGCAATTCGGTTTCGTCGATTAATTCAACCTTGGCTACGTTGGCCGGCAATGCGCAGTTCAGCGCCAATCGGTATGCGGTGATTTTCGCTCCCGGCACATACAGCGGCGTCGAATCCCAGATTGGCTACTACATGGCCGTAGCCGGCCTCCGCGAAACCCCCACAGCCACCAACATCAGCAACGGTTACCTAACAGTCAATACAACGGATTCGAACGGGAATCTAACCACGAACTACTCGCGTTCGATTGAAAATATATATACAAATGCCATCCCATCAGGCGACACCTATCTTCAATGGGGAGTTTCGCAGGGATCTGATTTCCGGCGCGTGTATGTGAATGGCGCGGTGGAACTGACGAATACCGACTGCGGCGAGGCCAGCGGCGGATTTATTGCCGACTCCCAGATCACAGGGACTGTTGAGTCCTGTTCTCAGCAGCAATGGTATACACACAACAGCTCCATTGGGGGCTGGGGAGGCAACCTTTGGAATATGACCTTCTCCGGCGTCTCTGGAGCCCCGCCGGCAGCCTGGGGCGGCGGAGGCAATAACTGTTGCGTGTTGGCCATGACGCCAGTCGTCCGCGAAAAACCTTACCTCTACATAGATGGCAGCGGCAACTACTGGGTCTTCTCGCCGTCCTTAGGGATAAATTCGTCCGGCACAGATTGGACCAATGGAGGTCTGGGCGCCGGCACATCTTTGGCCATCAGCACCTTCCTGATCGCCACGATCGGCAAGGACGCGGCTCTACTGGAGACCTTCAACACCACCGCCAACAGCGCCGGGACATCGTAATTGCCTTCACCACCGGTGCCAAAGACCGGCCCCTTGTCATGGGGATCGAAGTCCAGACTAACTAGTGTCCGGGAAGAACAACCCAACCACTTCTTACCGGCGGCACAAAAACCCGCCGGCAAGAAGTTCAGCTTGAACACACCGTGTAGAGAACACTCTCAACACTCTATCTTTAACAATTCACCCCCAAAGGAGTTCGTTGTGAATCAGCATGTTTCCAAGTCAAACCCTGCAGGCGATTCGAGGGAAGCATTGAGTGGGCCGGCGATGAGTTTCTTCAAGCTGCCTAACATTTCTAACATCTCCAATCATGCAAGTGTCCTTCTAGCCGTTATTTGTTTGCTGTGTGAGCCATCCCTGCATGCGCAGTGGACGCAGGTGTGGGGCGGCACTTTTACCGGCGCAGCCGGTACCACATACAACCATGCCAATTGGTGGAATGATGTACAGGCTACTGCGGTATGGGGCGATGGCACGATACAGAACACGAGCGATAGTCTACAGAACGTCTATCTCGATGGGAATGGCGATCTGGTGATCGCGATGACATATAACGCGAACAATGCCGTGCCATACACTTCGGCGAGATTGACCAGCACCTATGCCGCTGGACCGTACGGACGTATCGATGCACGCATTCAGAATCCCGGCGCCCTGGGCATGGGCGCGGCTTTCTGGGCGCTGGGCGCCGATGCCTATCCTGCAGCCACAGCGCCTGGCACAGCGAATCCAAGCACGAGTGGCGGCGTGCCCTGGCCTTGGTGCGGTGAGTTGGACATGATGGAGATTCAGGCTAAGACGAACCAGCATAATGGTTCGACGGTTCACGGCGGCCAGACCGACGGACAAACCTACTATGAGTATGGTGGAATCAGTTCGGCCGTAAATCTAACGGGCAGCGCGACATTCGACAACGGATTCCATATCTTCACTACGGAATGGTCGCCGTATCAATTTACATACTTTTTGGATGGAGCACAATACGCCAGCGTAAATCTAGCGGATATTGGAGCAACTGACCAATGGGAGTTTACCCAGCCGATCAATTTTATCCTCAGTTCTGGAGTTGGTGGAAACGGCGGAACTCCGAATGGCACAGGATTCCCTTCCAACATGGTTATCAATTACGTTGATTACTCCCAGTGGAGTGCTGGAGCACCAGCCCCGGTCACAGGGCTTACTGCCACAGCAACCAATAGCAATGCCGTGACTCTTTCCTGGACGGCAAGCACAACCTCAGGCGTTACCTACGATATTTATGCGACAACGACTTCGGGAACTGCGCCAGCATTGGCCACGCTCGTTGCGCAAAATGTAACTGCAACATCCTATATGAATACCGGCCTGCAGCCGAACACAACCTACTACTACACGGTAAAAGCAGCGAATTACGGCGGCGAGTCCAGCGCGGCCAACGAAACCGTTACGACACAGGCTCCCGGAAATAGTACTGGTGTGCTGTTGAGTGCGGGTGGATATGCCGTGGGCAGCTATATGAACGCTAACCCCCCTGGGCCAGCAACCCCAGGAGCCTCCGGTCCCGGTCCTTTTGTCCTCGGCGGCGCGACAAACTATCACTGGTCCGCCGGACCGCCAGCGGGTCTGACGGTCGTCAGCACCTCGCAGGTTACCAATCCGGCGCCGCAACAGGTACTGAACTCGGAGCGATGGGGCGCTGCAGGATGGACGATTTCCGGCTTGAATCCTCTTGCCGGTTATAACGTAAGGCTACAGTTTGTTGAATTCGCTCACACCGCCGCGGGACAGCGTAATTTCAATGTATCCATCAATAGCGAACAAGTCTTGACCAACTTCGACATCTTTGCCGCTGCCGGAGCCGCGGAAACAGACGTCGCGGAGGAGTTCTATACTGTCGCGGATGAAAATGGAATTATCGAGATTCAAACCTCCGAAGGAACCTCTACCGTTACGGACCTGCAACCGACGGTCAACGCAATCGACATCATTCCTGCTACCGGAAGCAATCCGGTTGGGGCAGTTCCCGGAACGACAACTGACCTTGCAATAAACTCAGGCGGTCCTGCGGAAGGCAACTTTGCCGCCGACGAAATGTACAACGGCGGTGATACGGCGACGTCGACAGCTACCGTCACTACGAACGCCAACTCGGCTCCAGAGGCGGTCTATCTATCGCAACGCTACGTGCCTTTCACGTACATTCTGACCGGCCTGGTTGCGGATGCGCCATATGCCGTGAAAATGCACTTCGCTGAAACCTATTGGACGGGAGCAGGAGAGCGCATTTTTAGTGTCTGGATGAACGGAAAATATGTACTGAACGATCTCGATGTGTTCAAGACAACTGGTGGGAAAAACATCGCTTATGATCCGCAATTTACAACGAGCGCAAATAAGTTTGGTCAGATCATCGTGCAGTTTATTTACGGCGGTGAAGATCAGCCCTTTATCGACGGAATCGAAGCTGTCAAGAGCGGTAACCCCGCCTGCTCGGCGATTCCTTCGGCGCCGACTGGGGTAGGGACATCAGGTGCTACTTCCAGTTCTCTGACCGTGGGTTGGACGGCGGTTACTCCTCCGGTTAACTGCTCGATCAGCTCCTACAGCGTATACCGCAGCACTACGAGCGGTTTTACTCCGTCATCGAGCAATTTAGTGGCTAGCGGTGTAACAGGAACGAGTTACACCAACAGCGGTTTGGCGGCTTCGACGACCTACTACTACATCGTAGAAGCGGTCGATGCGGAAGGCATTTCTGGACCCTCAGTGCAGGGCAGCGGTGTTACAACAGGCGGTTCCACTTGCAGCGCGGATACAGCAGCTCCGACAGCATTGACGGTGACGTCTACCACATCCAGCAGCGTTGGCTTGAGCTGGACGGCGCCCACACCTCCGGCGAACTGCACGGTAAGTTCCTATATTGTGTATGGCGGCACGACGGCAAATCCGACCACGCAGGTAGGCACCGCGACGGGCACTACTTTTACCAATAGCGGACTTACGGCATCGACGACATACTACTACACAGTGGCTGCCGTTGACGCCTTTGGCACATCGCCAGCCTCCGCGCAGGTCAGCGACAAGACTTTGGCCGCAGGCGACTTCATCGCCATCGCAGCCGGTGGTCCGGCGGAGAGCGATGCCAGTGGCGGAGACGCCAACTTTGTTGCCGATGTGGATTTCAGCGGCGGCGGAGATAATAGCCACACCACTCACACCATCAACCTGACCCAGCCTGGCGCGAATGCAGCTCCGATGGGAGTGTATCAGTACGGACGGGCCGGAGTTTCAACTTACACGATTCCCGGAATGACGGCTGGCAGTTCACACTCAGTTCTGTTGCACTTCTCCGAGAATTACTTCAGCGCCGCGGGCAAGCGTGTCTTCAACGTTGCAATCAACAACACAAGTGTACTCTCCAACTTTGACATCTATGCTACAGCCGGAGCCGAGTACACAGCAGTTGAAAAGACGTTCACTGCCTCGGCCAACAGCGCCGGGGATATCGTGATCGCCTTCACCGTTGGCACGGCGAATCAACCATTGATTGATGGAATTGAGATCAGGTAAGGCGAACAGAATTTATGCGGGCTGCTGGCGCAATGCGTCATCAGCTCGCATACAACAAACTATTGAAGTCGATCTTTGCAAGGGAGTAGGTAGTAGTGTAAGCACGAGATGAACGGGACCGGATTTGCGACGACTAGTGAGCTTGATTATCAGTGAATCAACAGCGAACCACTATCCGATCGATCGACTTTGGATTGAGGTTGCATTCGCTGCGCGCGTTGCAAATCAAGCCACTGTATGTAAAAGCTAACCACTATGCTGAATTCAACCGATTCGATTGGACAAAGGAGCGATATGTCTTTGCTAAATATTCGCAGAGGATGTTCCACCGGTCACCGCAGTCCGGCGCCAGTCAACCTTCAACTCAATTCTGATTCTCGACGAAGCAAATTGTCTGTCCAGCTTATGCTCCTATTGCTGGTTGTGGCAATAGTTTCGATCAGAGCGAATGCGCAGCCCGCGCCGCCGGCTTCCAATCGAATCGTCATTAATCTCTCGCAGGGAGTACCCAATTTCGTTGGTGACGCGGCTGACACAGATCCAACTGCAGCTTTGCCACAAAGCAATTGGTGGTATGAGAACAATGAGGATTCCACGACTTTCGCGACCCCGAGTTATGTCGAGGCTGCGGCTCCCGCTTCCGCCACAGGACCTGCTTGTGGAAGCACGATTTCCACGCCCGACTGGATGCAAGTGGGCATTCCGACTGAAGCGAATTTGTGGCGGACTTTTATCAATCAGGCATCGGGCGGCGGCGAAGGATCTTTGTGCGGACAAAACAACTGGTATCGCCTGCACTTCAAAGTTGACCCGACCTATGCAAGCAGCAAGATCATGGTCGAGTTCGAGGGCGCGCACACCGCGGCCCAAGTTTATATCAACGGTACGCTGCTACCCGGCGTCAGCGCCGTCGCTGCCGATGCTGAGGCGTCGCACGTCGTGGGCTTCATTCCATTCATTGTCGACCTAACGCCATACATAAAGGCCGACGGCGCTTCGGATAACGTGCTCGCAGTGCGCATTTCCAGGGGTAATACCTGGTACGAGGATCCTGAGTTTTCCGAGGTTTTCCGCTTCGGACAGGCCATGTCCGGATTGTTTAGACCAGTAAAGATGTTTATTACAAATAAGGTGCATATTCCAGTCAACGTGTATTCCAACCAGAAGACCTGGGGGACTTACGTTGCAACGGTGTCCGAGGTTCCTTCCACTACTAGTACAGCGCAGGCTGCGTCGGCTGTGATTCAGGTTGAAACGAACGTTGTCAATGAGAATACGACTTCGCAGCAAGTTACCTTGACAACGCAGATCGTCGATGCGAACGGAAACGTGGTAGTTACCGGGGCGCCCCTCACGCAGACAGTGGCTGCGATGACTCCGGGGAGTTTTCCGTCCACCGCGACACCAATGTTTAGTCAACAGATCACGGTACCGAATCCAACATTATGGTATCCAAACAATTCGATATATGGAACGCCGTATATGTATACGGTTAACCACATCGTCAGCGTTAATGGAGTAGTCGTAGATGTCACGCAGAGCCCACTCGGCGTCCGCACGATTACCTGGAATACTGATTACCCAATCTTTAACGGCCATCCGATGAATTTATGGGGCGCATCCGGCCGCTACGATTACCCAGGATTAGGATCGTCCGTTCCAGAAGAACAGCAGTGGCGCGACCTATCGCTGCTGGCCGCAGAGGGAGGGAATATTTATCGTCCGGGCCACTCAACATCCAGCGAAGAGTTTGTGAATGCAGCCGATGCCTACGGCATAATGATCGACCAGCCGAGCGGAGACAACGAAGAAGCTTTCTCTGCCCCAACGGCCGACATGGTGACGCTGAAGGAAGAGTTGCATCGCGACATGATCATTCGCGATCGCAGCCATCCGTCGATTCTCGATTGGGAATCGAATAACGGCACAATGGAAGAATCCGTCGGCACAGCTCTTTTGGCGATCAATTCGACGTGGGATCCGATCAATACGCGCATCGCAGCCGACCGCACGCCTGACCCGGTAAACGGCTATCTGCTCGGTTGCACTCTGGAAGGTTGCGAGGTCGGTGTTAAAACTGACTATCCGAATAATCCTGCCTGGGGATCTGAGTATTGGGGCACTGGCACCGCGCGCGGCCTGGCTTGGAATTACGAGATTGCCTTTGTTGCGCCTTTCTTGGGTAACTGGCGCCAAGGCAGGGCTGCAGACGCCATGGGAATGGCGCAGTGGTACCTTGCGGATACTCCTGGAGAAACAGGCCAGTACGTAGAAGCAGGCACCAGCACTACGGCTCCGGGGAACTCGAACGACGTTCGCTCGCTGGGCGCTTCCTCGTTGGACCAGAATCGCTTCCCGAAATTGTTGTACTACGTCTACGAGGCCGCTTGGACGCCTTTCTCGATCAAGCCCGTCGTACATTTGGCGGGTCACTGGAACTATTCCTCCGGAAATGTCCAGGTGAATGCCTTCAGCAACTGCCCGTCGGTTGAACTGCTGGTCAATAACTTACAACAGGGTGCGATTGAGACGCCTAACCCCTGGACCTCGAACGACTCCGCGAATCAGACAGAAACCGACACGCTGATACCTTTCCAGACGTCCTGGATAGTGCCTTGGGTTTCCGGCACGGTGACAGCGGAATGCTTGAACTCGTCAGGAACTGTGGTAGCGACGGACAGCAGAACCACAGCTGGAGCCGAAAACAAAATCGTGCTCACTCTTGTTCCTGAGTTGACCAGGCCCAGTGGCTCGACCTTCCAGATTACTGCAAATGGATCGGACGCAGCCTTTGTAACGGCCACGATAGAAGATGCGAATAACAACTGGGAGCCCCTTGCCTCCGACACTCTCACGTTTTCGGTGACCGGTCCGGCCACATACCAGGGTGGAACCCAGCAATATGTATCCACAAATACAGATGCGTACTCTACCGCCAACTCCACCTATATTGGCGGTGTCTCTGACGCTTTTTATATGTCGCCCGGTGACCCAGAGTTGGGGGTTGAAGGCGGCTTGACCAGAATCGCCCTCCGTAGCCAATTCACTACTGGAACCGTAACAGTAACTGCCACAGCCCCAGGGCTGGCGAGCGGTTCGGTGTCTTTTCCGATTGTTGCGGTTCCGGATCCTCGTACAGCGGTCAACAACTGCACCACGGTTCCTTCCGCGCCAACCGGGCTGACGGCGACGGCCTCTTCTTCCAGTTCTATCAGCTTGAGTTGGACCGTGGTGACACCTCCGGCCAACTGCAGTATCGGTTTCTACAACATCTACAGCAGCACCACCATCGGGTTTACACCGTCGGCGAGCAACGAAATAGCAAGCGGGATCACAAGCGCCAGCTACTCCGATACCGGACTCGCGGACCTGACGACTTATTACTTCATCGTTGAAGCGGTTGATCAGGACGGCACATCGGCGGCCTCAAAGCAGGCTAGCGCTGCCACACCGGTCACCCCGCCCTGCACCACTGTCCCTTCCGCGCCAACCGGGCTGACGGCGACAGCCACTTCTCCAAGTTCGATCAGCCTAACATGGACGGCGGTGATTCCTCCGGCTAACTGCACCATCAGTTCCTACAACGTCTACCGCAGCACCACGAGCGGATTCACTCCGGGCTCAGGCAACCTGGTTTCGAGCGGCGTAACAACCACGAGTTACTCAAGCACCGGCCTCGCATCGTTTACAACCTACTACTTCGTCGTGGAGGCGCTTGACGCGGACGGCACTTCGGCGACCTCGGGGCAAGCATCAGCTATGACCCCACCGGCAGATATCGTATCGATCAACGCCGGCGGTCCGGCGGAGAGCAACTCGGGCAGTGGTGACAACCCCTTTGTAGCAGACGAAGATTACGGCACTGGCGGGACCACATACTCGGTCACCAACACCATTGCGATACCCGCCAATATTGCTACTATCGCAGCTCCGGCCGCAGTCTATCAGTCGGCGCGGCAAGGAGTCGTCACGTATACGATTCCTGGACTCACCGCGGGAACCAGTTACACAGTTCGTCTGCACTTTGCCGAATTGTATTTCACATCAGCCGGAAATCGTGAATTCAATGTGGCCATCAACGGAACCACCGTTCTGACGAACTTCGACATCTACGTAGCGGCAGGCGCAGGCGACACGGCAGTGGTTGAGCAATACATCGCGACAGCGAACAGCAGTGGAGATATCGTGATCGCCTTCACGGATGGTGCAGCCAATCAACCCATGGTCAATGGCATCGAGATACTCGGTGATTCTGCTATTTGCACCACGCTTCCCTCTGCGCCAACCGGATTGACGGCAACGGCCACTTCCTCCAGCATCATCAGTTTGACCTGGACGGCAGTAACACCACCGTCTAACTGCACGATCAACTCCTACAGCGTCTACAGCAGCACAACGAGCGGGTTCACTCCATCCTCGACAACCCTAGTCGCGAGCGGTGTGACAGGTACGACTTACTCCAATACCGGCCTCACAGCTTCGACGACCTATTACTACAAAGTTGAAGCGGTCGACTTGAACGGTGCATCGGCGGCTTCGGCGCAACAAAGCGCGGAGACGTTGGCCCCTGCGTCCTGCGATTCTGTTCCCCCCACAGGGCCGACGAATCTGACAGCGACGGCATCCTCCTCCAGCGCGATCAGCTTGAGTTGGACGGCAGCTCCGGCGAACCCTCCATGCACCATTACCTCTTACAGCGTCTACAGCAGCACAACGAGCGGGTTTACTCCATCCTCGAGTAACCTGATCGCAAGCGGCGTGACAGGCACCACCTACTCCAACACTGGCCTCGCGGCATCGACAACCTATTACTATCTGGTTGAGGCGCTCGATTCGTATGGCGCTTCGGCAGCCTCGAACCAGGCCAGCACGGAGACTTTACCCAACACCTCTTCGTGCACTACGGTTCCATCGGCGCCAACTGGCGTGGGAACATCGGGGGCAACTTCCAGTTCTCTGACTGTGGGATGGACGGCAGTTACGCCTCCGGCTAACTGCTCGATCAGCTCCTACAGCGTCTATGGAAGCACTACGAGCGGCTTTACTCCGTCCTCGAGCAACCTGCTGTCCAGCTCTGTGACGGGGACGAGTTACACCAATACCGGCCTCGCGGCTTCGACAACTTACTACTATGTTGTCAAAGCCACCGACGCGGACGGCACATCGGCAGCCTCGGCGCAAGGGAGCGGCATCACGACCGCGTCGTCGTCAGGAAAATCAATCGTATCCATCAACGCAGGCGGTCCGGTGGAGAGCAACTCGGGCGGCGGCGACAACTCTTTTGTTGCGGACGAAGACTACACTGGCGGCAGCACCTACGTAGTCACGAACACAATCACCATACCATCCAGTGTTGCTGCCACCGCTGCTCCTGCGGCAGTCTACCAGTCGGCGCGCCAAGGGGCCGCAACGTATACGATTCCTGGCCTGACGGCTGGAACCAGTTACTATGTTCGTCTGCACTTTGCCGAGTTGTATTTCTCGGCGGCTGCGAGTCGTGAATTCAATGTGGCCATCAACGGAACAACGGTGCTAACCAACTTCGACATTTACGCAACAGCGGGTGCGAAGTACACGGCTGTGGTCGAGCAGTACACAGCAACGGCCAACAGCAGCGGCGACATCGTAGTCGCCATCACCGGCGGTGCCAAAGATCAACCTATGATTAACGGCATCGAGATACTGCCTACTAGCACCACTACGGGAGATTTCATCGCCATCAACAGTGGTGGTCCGGCAGTGAGTAACTCGGGCGGTGGCGACGCATCCTTTGCGGCCGACGAGGATTACACGGGCGGAGGCGATAATTCTGTGAGCACGGCCACCATCAGTCTGACTGGCGCTGGTGCTAACGCGGCTCCGATGGCGGTGTATCAGACTGCACGCTCCGGAACCTCCACTTACACAATTCCCGGCATGGTTGGTGGCAGTTCGCACACCGTGCTGCTGCACTTTGCAGAGACGTATTTCACTGCCGCAGGGAAACGCGAATTCAACGTGGCCATCAACGGCTCGACGGTGCTGACCAACCTTGACATCTATGCCACCGTCGGAGCCAACACTGCGCTGGTCGACACGTTCACGGCCACAGCCAACAGCAGCGGCGACATCGTTATCGCCTTCGCTGACGGTGCCGCGAATCAACCCGTGATCTACGGAATCGAAATTCGGTAAGAAAAGGGGACTTATGCGGGCCGATGGCGCAATGCGTCATCGGCCTCACTCCGCAACCGGTAGAACGAGCCCCAAACATCGAGATCGCGAGCATCGCTGTGGCAACCGCACTCGCCATTACACGATTTAACCCACGGCTCCTAGAAGGGCCTGGTCACAAACAGGAGAAATGTATGTCCCATAATCGTTTAATCGTTTGGTCAAAGGCCGCTCTCAGGACACTCCTTGTCTTGGCCGCGGTTTTTGCTCTTGGACTTGCAGCCACGGCAACTTCGGTTGCCCAGGAAGTGGTAGCGATTGCTGCCGGCGGTCCGGCGGAAAGCAACGCGAGCGGCGGCGACTACTCTTTTGTCGCGGACGAAGACTTCGTCGGCGGGGCCGATAACTCTGCCGTTACAGCAAGCATCAATCTGACGCAGCCCGGCGCAAATGCGGCTCCGATGGCGGTGTATCAGCACGGGCGGGCGGGAGTTTCAACTTATACGGTTCCTGGCCTGACGGCAGGCAGTACATATTCCGTTCTGCTGCACTTCGCTGAGACCTACTTTAGCGCGGCTGCTGAACGCGAATTTAACGTGGCTATTAATGGTAGCAAGGTGCTCACTAATCTTGATATCTATGCCACGGTCGGGAAAGATGCAGCTCTGCTAGAGACCTTCACAGCCACCGCTAACAGCAGTGGCCAAATCGTAATTGCCTTTACCGCAGGCGCTAAAGACCAGCCCCTCGTCATGGGAATTGAAATCCGGGGTTCTTCCGGTGCGAGTTGCACCACCGTACCATCTGCCCCCACTGGGCTGACGGCGACAGCGTCGTCGTCAAGCGTAATCACTTTGAGTTGGACGGCAGTAACTCCTCCGGCTAACTGTACCGTCAGCTCTTACAGCGTCTACGGCAGCACCACCAGTGGGTTTACGCCAGGTTCTGGCAATCTGCTATCCAGTACGGTGACCGGCACAACTTACTCCAACACTGGCCTTTCTGCGTCCACAGTCTACTACTATGTCGTGGAAGCTGTCGATGCGAAAGGTAACTCTGCTGCTTCGACGCAGGCAACTACTTCCACGCTACCACTGTCATCCGGCACGTCAATCGTATCCATCAACTCTGGCGGTCCTGCGGAGAGTGACTCGAGTGGTGGCGATAATTCCTTCCTTGCGGACGAAGATTACGCAGGAGGAACCACCTACGTGGTCACAAACACAATCACCATACCTACCAGTATTGCTGCCACCGCTGCACCCGCGGCAGTCTACCAGTCGGCGCGGCAAGGAGTCGTGACATATACGATTCCCGGCCTGACCGCTGGGGGTAGCTACACGGTTCGTCTGCATTTCGCAGAGTTGTATTTCGCGGCTGCTGGCGATCGTGAATTCAATGTGGCGATTAACGGAACAGCGGTATTGACCAACTTCGACATTTACGCAACGGCCGGTGCGAAGTACACGGCCGTGGTTGAGCAGTACACCGCAACGGCCAACAGCAGCGGCGACATCGTGATAGCATTTACCAACGGCGCCAAAGATCAACCGATGATCAATGGTCTTGAGGTATTTGGCTCATCTACGAGTTGCACATCTGTTTCCTCAGCGCCGACTGGTCTTACGGCTACCGCGTCTTCTTCGAGCGTCATCGGCTTGAGCTGGTCGGCGGTGACTCCTCCGGCTAACTGCATCATTAGCTCCTACAGCGTTTATGGCAGCACCACCAGTGGGTTCACGCCAGGCTCTGGTAACCTGCTATCGAGCACGGTGACAGGCACAACTTACTCCAGCACCGGCCTCGCGGCTTCGACGACTTACTATTACGTTGTCAAGGCAACCGACGCGGACGGCACATCCGCAGCCTCGACGCAAGCGCACGCCACGACTCCGGCCGCATCCTGCACTACGGTACCCGCGGCGCCCACCGGTCTTGCGGCTTCGGCGACCTCCTCTAGCGCAATCAGCTTGAACTGGACGGCAGATACTCCTCCAGCTAACTGCACCATCAGCTCCTACAGCGTTTACGGCAGTACCACCAGCGGGTTTACTCCAGGCTCTGGCAACCTGATTGCCAGTGGCATTACTGGGACAACTTACTCCAACACGGGCCTGGCGGCTTCGACGACTTACTACTACGTCGTCGAAGCGCTTGACGCGGATGGCATCTCGGCTGCTTCCACGCAGCAAAGTGCCACAACGCAACCACCAGCATCCAACGCGGGTTACGTATCCATCAATGCCGGCGGGGCGGCGGTGAGCAACGCGAGTGGTGGCGATAATTCCTTTGTCGCGGACGAAGACTACAGTGCTGGCGGAACAACCTATTCGGTCACGAACGCAATTACCATTCCGGCCAGTATTGCTGCCACAGCTGCTCCCGCGGCAGTCTACCAGGATGCGCGGCAAGGAGTCGTGACTTATACGATTCCGAACCTGACCGCTGGAACCGGTTACATCGTGCGTCTGCACTTTGCCGAGTTGTATTTCTCAGCAGCTGGAAATCGTGAATTCGATGTGGTTATCAACGGAACAACGGTGCTGACAAACTTCGACATCTATGCAACGGCCGGTGCGCAATACACGGCCGTGGTTGAGCAGTTCACCGAAACGGCCAACAGTAGCGGCGATATGGTAATTGCCCTAACCGACGGCGCCGCCAATCAACCGATGATCAACGGCCTTGAGATTCTTGACGCCACGCCTTGCACCACGCTTCCGCCGGCTCCGACCGGCTTGACGGCAACGGCGGCATATCCCAGCGTCATCAACTTGAGCTGGACCGCGACAACTCCTCCGGCCAACTGCAGCATCAACTCGTACGACATCTACGGCGGAACAACAGCGAGTCCGACCACATTGATTGCGAGCGGGGTGAAGGGCACGACGTACTCCAACACAGGGCTCTCGGCTACGACGACGTACTACTATGTCGTAAAAGCAGTTGATGCTGAAGGTACATCGGCAGCCTCGCAGCAGGCAAGCACTACCACGCCAGCCTACACGGCAATTGCTCCTCCAACGAGTGTGACTGCGGTGGGCTCATCCTACCAGCAGATCGATCTGCGCTGGGTTGCGAGCACAGCCACTGCACCAAACACAGCCCCAGTGAACTATTCGATATACCGAAGCACAACGACTCCCTTTACACCTTCGGCTGCCAATCTCATGGGCACGACCATCGGGATCACTAACTACCTGGACAGCAACTATCCCGCCACGCTTACCGCGGGTGAGTCTTCCATCCCACCAGGCCCTGGCATTCAGCCAGCGACGACGTATTACTACATGGTCGTGGCTTCTACCCTGTCAGGAATCTCGCCAGCTGCTACGGCTTCAGCCACATCACTCCCGGCAACGCCGTCTGCCGCCGCTCCCGCCGCTCTAACCGGACTTACCGCGATGGCAGAAAACGCTAACGAGATTGATCTGATCTGGAACTCGACTAATTCCGGCGTGGGGACGGTGGCAATGACGTATTACATCTACAGGAGCACAACAACCCCCTTCGCGCCATCAGCCAGCAATGAAATCGGAACCACAAAGAGCAACTGGTTTCAGGATGCGCTCTGTGGTGCGTTGACGCAGTATTACTACCAGGTTCTGGCTAGTAACACGATAGGAACTTCACCGTCGAGCGCAACGGTCACCGCAACGACGCCTGCACTTAACCCTAACCTCTGGGGCGGAGCGCCCTTCTGGGATAACAGCAATATGCCCGCCTTGCCCGCCGGGGATACCGTGATGATGAAGTTCCTGAACCGGACCAACGGAGTCTATGCTGACGATCAGATCATCTGGACTGCAACCATTAATGGCGTAGCGAGCCAATACTCCTTTGCGCAACAGCCGACCTTCGCTATGCCTCCCAACTCCTCGGGGCGCATGTACTTCTTCCTGAATGACCCGACGTTGGCCGAGGATAACACCGACTACTGGGACTATATCGAATTCACAGCCGGCGCCACCTCCATCAACATGGACACCACACGAGTCGACGCGTTAGGCGTCAAGATAGCATTCAATCTGACGTGTGGTGATGGAACCAACATCGCGCTTGGAGAAAATCAAGAGGTCTTCACGGAAGATCGGTCTGTTACATTCCAACGCTATGCCAACGCAGCTCCTTCGACGCCCGGTGGCGATTTCCAATCGGATCTGATCTATGCTCCGTACCGGATTATCGAGCCCGGCGGAGCAGGCTTTAATGCTGGCGGAGCCGACCAGAATTACTACCAGACGTACATTGCTGACATCTGGTCGTTCAACGGAATTACCATTCCGCTAGCTGGGCCCAATGGATCGGGCTTAGGCGCTAATCCGGACCTTTCCGCTGCGATCTTCAGGCATACCGCTCCGATTTCAGGTACGCCTGAGTTTAATGCGGCCGGGGATCTAACCAACGAAGGGATGTGGGGAAATCCTGCCAGCTTCTATCAACAAGAGCCTTACGACCACTATGCTCAGTGGATTGAAGCCCAGGCCATCAATATGCAGCAATATGCCTTCCCGTACAACGACGCGGGCGGATACTCGAGCGACATCGGGTGCTCAAAGCCGGAGACTCTGCTCGTAGCCATCGGTTGGTAGCAGACAAAAAGATGGAAGATACACGGCAAGTCTCTCTTGATCAAGAGAGACTTGCCGTGGCTCACAGTGATGGTCGTCCGGGTAGCGATGTCCAGAAAGGCTTTTGCTGAAAATATCTTTCCTTCCTTCTAACCTTGCCCCCAAAATTCGTATCTCTTGACCGGCCTGGTTTTGAGGATTAAATTCATCGTCGTTGTTGTGTTGGTGTGAATGTGGGAATCGGGTTGAACGATTTCCAAGGTTTGTGGGAAGGGGGGAAACAGCCACCGTTTTCCGAGCTTTCCACATGCCGTCATATCCACGGCCTGCCTCGACCACCGCGAACTCTCAGGCGGTGATCGTCATCGTTGCATCCCACCAGTCTTGCTCGAACTCGATCAGGTTGACCTAGTTCAGCGTCGAGTGCATTCGTCTTTTGTTATACCAGAGGGGGCATGCGATGACTTTACGCCGGCCGGCATGGACTTGGCATCGCGGCCTTCGTGGAGGTCGCGATTAGCACCAGGTGCGTCTTGGCGGGGGTGTTCAATCTTAATATTGCTTTTGCTGGGAAGGGAAGAACCTGCATGAGGTTAGAAAAGCGAGACATTACATGATCCGGTCGCCTGCCCTGCGCATATCGTAGCCGACACAGGCCTCTACCTCGCGCCGGAAGGCGGTGCGGCCCAGAGCACTGATTAACGCCTCAACAGGCGGAAGTGTGAGATGCGTACGGCGGAGCACGAGCAAATAGGGTTTTTCTGCCAGCGGAAGGAAGGTCAGGCCCAAGGTGAGCGCTGCAGCTTGTGTGCTAACGCAGCAGTCCACCTCTCCGCTCTGTACCAAACGTGCGGCGGGAAGTTGTCCATGCGTGATGCGCTCGTAGCCTTTCACCTTTTCACAGTCGATGCCATTCTTCTTTAGCAGATCATCCAACAAACGTCGGCAGCCTGCGCCTGTTTCACGATTCGTGATGTGAATGTCCTTGCGTAACAAGTCTTCAATGCCTGTGATTTTCTTTGGGTTCTCCTGCGCAACGACCAACCCTTCCTTCCACATTGCAAATGAAAGAACGGCAATCGAACCACGAGGAAACATCTTGCTGATAGGCAGCAGATCTGTCTTGTCGATGGCTTTTTCGGTCAGATGTGTGCCCGCGACATGAACCATCCCATCCTGCAACAGATCAAGTGCGCGCGAGCTATTTTCGTATGAAATGATGAGTTCAAAGCCTTGCCGTTCCAGCGAATGCGCCAGCAGCGATGCACTTGGATCGCAACCTGCAAGCAGAATGCGTCCGGGGTTCTTCCAGCTATTGCCAAGCAGTCGAACCTTCGCATTTGCATTGCCTTTGCCGCCTCGAATAGGCGCAAGAAGAACTGCATCCGTCGGCTGCAAACCCCAACTCGCCGGGTCGGGTGCAACGGCAACCAAATGGTCATTGACCATTACTAGTCGTAGCGGCTGTCCCTTGGGTAGCGACGCCGCTTCGCCAAGAATAAAAACTTCGGCTGTCTCCTCAACCACTTCCGGTGCCGGTTCAAGTTGAAACAATTCTTCGACCGTCGCGTCAAGGATACGAGCCAGCTTCAGACTGACCGCCGTGTTGGGGACATAAAGTCCTGATTCGATAGCATGAATTGTCTGGCGGCTGACGCCAGCTTCCGCAGCTAAATGCATTGCGGAAATCGCTCGTTTGGCCCGAAGCTGCGCAAGATTTGTTTGTACTTCGATGGTTTGCATTCGTGCCTCGCGGGAAAATATCATGTATCTGATACGCGACTGATGATACTGATACGAGGGAAAATGCGCAAGCTAGACTCTCTTCCAACACAAGATGAGCCTGAAGGAGGGCTTTGATTCCAACACAAG
>CAYVMS010000007.1:0-41815 GCA_964452615.1 uncultured Occallatibacter sp. | reverse complement strand
AACCAAGGTCCGTGGCGACTCTGGTTCAGCCCAATTTCAAATGCGATTGCCCTGTCATTGAAGCTATTTTTGAAGCATTCGCGCGGGCCAGCAGTTATAATCCCAAACATGCCAAGTGAAACGATTGTAGTTCCCGCCTCAGTTCGAGAAATGGCCGAGAAATCTATCGGGGTGTTTTTTGAACGCGTTAGTATGACGTCCAGAGAGGCGACCGCGCGAGACCATCTCGATGTAGTGAGGCCGGTTAAGAAAGGGCAACTGCTGGAAAGTTTCACACCGTTGCAAGGGAAAAAGTTACTGGAGATTGGCTCGGGATTCGGAGCGAACCTGGCCACCTGGATTAAGAACTACCGGTTGGATGGCTTTGGCACCGAGAGGGACACGGAAGGATTCGGAAGTTCTTTCCAGGCATCGCGTGAGCTGTTTGCTGCGAACGGACTCGATCCGGAGCGCATTATTCGCGTAACAGACGATGCCCTGCCATTCGAGGATGCTTCTTTTGACATAGTCTACGCGGGGAATGTCTTGGAGCACACCGAAGCGCCGCTGAAGGCATTGGAAGAGGCAGTACGAGTTTTACGCCCAGGAGGCATTCTGCACGCGGAAGTGCCAAATTATCTCTCCTACTTTGAAGGACACTACCTCGTGCCACAGCCGCCGCTTCTGTGGCGATGGATGCTTCCACAATGGGTGCGTCTCCTCGGACGAGACCCGGCGTTTGCATACACGATGCGAACGGAGATTAACCCTATTTGGTGCAGGCATGCAGTGAAACAGATAAACAAGAAATATCCGGTGAAGCTAATTTCACTCGGAGCCGAAATCTTCCTGGACCGTCTGAAGCAGCCTTTCGAGTTTGAAATGGAGCGCACTGCAACCAAGCTAGGAAGGATGATCGCCTTTGTACAAACCGTGAATGTCGGCAATTGGATCGGATGGTTGATCGTGTTAGCGCAAGGACACTATCCGATCTATCTCACTGTCCAAAAGGCGTAGCCGAGGCAATACTCAGAAACTGCTGATATGAACAGCAGCGACTTTTCACAACCGGGTCTATGCAACCAATTCTATATACGAGTAGGTTTCACCGCCAGAACCGTTATGATGTCGTGCAGATTTTTATGGAACCTTATTTCGCCGACTAACGTCCCGATCAGCTTCTTATAAATACGGTAACAGAGTGAGTTAGTATTGCCTCGGGATAGGCGAAAGAACACCATTTTGACTTTGAACAGGTGGCCAATAAACCTTGAACCTATAACTTGAAAACCACTGTTAGATAGAGTGGAACTCAACGTCCGGCGGTCGTAGTAAAAAAGATGAAATGGTGGAATGACAGCATAGAAATTAGGCCCTGTAAGCTTGGCATAAAGACAGGAGATATTATGCACCTTGATCACGATCAACCCTCCGGGCCGCAATAAGCGGCGGCATTTCTCCAACGCCGACATCGGATCACAGACATGATCGAAGACGTCCTGCAGCGTAATAACATCGAAGTAGTTTTCCTGCAACGGGTACTCTTCGAATGGACCAGTAACAATCCGGTCTCCATAGCGTTTGCTGGCGATCATCGCATCTGAAGTCACCATCTCGTTGCCATAGCACTCCCAGTCCGTCATTACGTCAAGAAACCAGCCTCTCGAACATCCGACATCGAGTATCCTCCCTGGCTGTGGAAAGCGGCTTCGAATCAGTATCCCAAGTTTGTTATAGTAGTAGTTAAGGCACTCAACATTGGTTTCGTCGTATGCGTCATCCGTACCTCCGGCATACTGCGCAGCTAGTTCCTCCACTGTGACCTGGTTCTGAACGAACACCAGAGCACATGTGCCGCACTTCGCAATAGTGTAACCGTTGACTTTCCAGAGATCCTTCAGCTCGCATCCTCCGCAGGCCGGGCAAGACGAATGCATTTGTGTTGGCCGAACGTCGTTCAAGGAGGCTCCTAACTAACGCATATTGTATACCGGGAGACATCAAAACAGCCGGACACCAAAGACACGCTGAGCCGGATGGCGACGGACTTACTCAGTTTCGAGTCCACAAGGCACGAATCAACATGGCTCTATTAATATTGCTGATAGTTATCGGCGACAATCGAGGGCGCGAAACTCCTCGTCGGCTACTACTGGACTAAGTGTCCACACCCAACCATTCTTGTCCTTCCATGCGGGATCGTAAATGCGGACGACCAGATACTGAATGCCGTACTTCCGGCAGGCCGTACGCGCCTGGTCCGCAGTAGCTCGGTTGAAGATGGAATCGACGGCGGCAGCCATTGCGAGGCAGCCGCTGGGATCGCCTCCAAACTCGGAACCGCACCACGGTTTGTCGTAGGCTATGGCCACCTGATGGTCGATTCCGATTTGATCTGGGACCGTCCACATCGAGAATCGGGCGGCTGGATTGTATTGCACAATCGCATCTTTCGAAATGGACACATCTAGTTTGGCGTAGCCGATGGCAGAAATATAGGTATTGTGCGAGAGGTCGGTTGCGCTTGGATTGTGGACAGAGCTCATATGCGCCTCGGCCAATGGAATGCTGAATCGCAGGAAGAGTACTTGGCAAAGAGTGCTGGCAACACCAAGAACAAGAGCAAGTGAGGCTGTCGACCGTAGCCAATGAGGGGTATCACGAGGCAAACCGGTGTCCGAATCGCGTTTTCGATCGGCGAAGTTCCAACTCGTGATCAGCTCCGACGCCAAGAGAAGCAGCGGGAACTGCAGAAAGAAAGCTGTCCTGAAACCGAAATCGTTGAAGTCCAATACACCGGACCGGACCAGGGAGTGAAGCGGGATGGTGACTACGGCGATGAATACCAAGGACTTCCGCGCAGGAGTGAGTGGTGTCCGACCGCGCCAGCCGGGAATCAGGTAAACAAGCAAGACAGCCAAATAGAAGCCTAATTGGATGACATAGCCGGGAACCAGCAGAATCAGATTGGCAAGATTACGTGCTGCTAACGGGTGAGCAATCGCGAGGTGTTGAAAAACAGGCAATGCGAGCAGGCCAAGGGGCGAGATCACTTCGCGGACAGAAAACCAGAAGGCGCTGCCACTATGCAACCCGGCTGGGGTGTGGGTCAGTTCCCACAGGTAAGGAACAAGCAGAGCAGCAGCGCCCACGCCACCTGCAGCTAGCAGCAATGCAGTTCGGGGTGTGCGTAAAATCACGACCTGCCAGAAACCCCATGCCAGTGTTATGAGGAAAAATGCGAATGTTACATAAATGGAGAGACCAAAGGCGCTCGCCAGCGCTACAGCGATCAGTGCAACGCACACAATGCGCTTGTGCTCGCGGTCCTTTCCGGCCATCCATGCCAACAGAAATGCCAGCATACAGCAGACCAAACCGGCGACATGATGCGGAACCCAAACAAGAGAGTCGAGCCAGAAGGGAATCTTATCCACAGACCCGTATTCGAGGTTGCCGGGCAAAGCACGATGAAGGTAGAGAACGGTCCAGAGATTGCCACAGATATCGACCCCTGCGACCGCGAGCAGGGACATCGAGAGCAGAAACTGACTCCGCAATCGGGAGCCGACTTCAAGGAAGTGCTTCAAATAAAGCCCGGTGAGGGCTGCGAGGGAAAATCCGGCCCACATGCAACTGGCGATCAGAACAGCGGGGACAGGGAGGTGTGTCATTCGCGCTACCGCGGCGCAAATGACATACCAGAAATAGTAATTATGCATGGTGGCGGCTTGCCCATAAAAGTACATCGGATTGGCCGGTGGAACCCCGGTGCGAAGCACGCTCTCTATCCAGTTGATCCGGGGACCAAGGTCGAACATGCTGACACTCATGTGGAGTGCATGGCCACTCTGGAAATCAACAAGCGACAATACAGCAAATGCAATCCAACCGATCGCCAATAGCAGTGCTGTGCCGCCTAACGGATGCCAGCCGATATTCCACTTCCTGCCGGAGCGGCGCAACTGTATCCATTCCATAACAAGGATCCCGAGAAAGAGCACGGCATTCACCAGGAGAAACAAGACAACCGCAGCGAGAGAGAAGACCTTACCGATTAGCACTGTGGCAATAGGAGAGACGGCCATGGATAATGGCACACTCCAGAACATTCTCTCCGCAATTGAGCGTTGCCGGAAGCCGTGCAGGTTGGCGATCCAAGCGGCTATGTAGCCTGTACATAAAGTAGCTGGAAGAAATAGTGGGATCGCCAAAAGGCTATCGATGATCTGCTCTGCCGTGATCGTAGGAAAGTTAAGAATCTTGACCTCCTCGCCGCACCAGAGAGTTGGCTCTGCCCTGAGAAATCTATGTCATTTTGCGTTCAAGTACCGATAGCGCGTATCGACGATTTCAGGACTGAGTTTCAGAGATGAGTTGTTAGAATTTTACCGCTCTGGAGGGGTTTTGCGAGACCAAGGCTGCATTTTCGGGCAAAAACGGATCTGTAGCGGGAGATCCCTGGCACTTCTGAGACGAGCTCACGACCACGTGCGACGAGGCGCACTGAGGCAGATGAATAGAAGAGTCGGCTTGAGGTATCGGGAGATTAACCGACGAGTGCCAAGTAATGCGTGACGATGTAGTTGATTAAGGCGACTACAGCTTGTCCAAAACTCCCTACAGTTGCAGCTGCAACGATGCTGACCAGGGCGACGACCAAGGCATATTCAACCAAATCCTGCCCCTCCTCCTGTTGGATGAGGCGTTGCAATCCGGAATAGATATCCCAAAGCGCAAACTGCATAAAGTCAGCCTCCCGTAGAGTAGCCTTGCGTCCGAGTACCCCAGTGGATTTGGGTCTTTCAGAGCAATTGCTTTGAAAGTTACTTCCGCTGCGGACCGAAGCGAATTAAAGAGATAATTCTGAAAATCGATGTCACTTCGTCAAAAGCCAGCTAGTTCAGGGCTAGATTTTGCCCGTGATTGTTGTGAACTGGAGAGCAATCGCAGTACCCAACGGCTTCAGAGTTGCAGCTGCAACGATCGCGACCAAGGCGACGACAAGAGCATATTCCACCAAATCCTGCCCTTCTTCCTGCAAAAACAGATATATCAGCTTAAAATGAGTCTGAAGCAATGCCGGTCGCATGTGAGTGTCCTTTGCTTTTTGTCGGACTGCGCCTAGTCGACTGCGGGAGAGAACTTCGCAGCAATATTGCCTTGCTTTGTGAATCTCTCCCGCACCGGACCGAAGCTAGTGGAGGATTTGTCTCACGACCCCTAATTATGCAATCGCGAGGATCATAGCGATCAATGTTAGATTTGGGCTGTGATGGCGGTAAACTGAGCCGCAATTGCTGTGCCCAACGGCTTCAAAGTTGCAGCCGCAACGATGGCGACCAGCGCGACGACCAGAGCATATTCCACCAAATCCTGACCCTCTTCGCGATTCGTCAGGTCCTGGAGCTTCAAGCACATCTTCAGAAACATGGCATTCATTTGGATTCTCTCCGCAGTTTGAATTCCCAGCTTCAGGCCGGGTCACCTCGATATCAGCACGTAACGTTCCATCTTTTATCGCCAGCTAGCATGCTTATAAATCAATCACATAATAACATCGAGCATCTAAGAGCTAGATTGCGGTGTAAACACATGTATACAGTTCGAGGGTAATAGACCAGCCGCGTATACATGACTAAAGGCACTTAACCTGCGCGGCATCGGATTGTATCCAGAAGGCACAGGTCAGACGGGTGACCTAAGAATCTGGCGAACTTAGGCGATGTTGTATCTGTTTCGAACCCTCTGCTTTGTTTTGTGAAATCCGTCGATTCCGTGTCGAGGATAAGCCCGCTTCTTCGAGAAGAATCGCAATTTCACTGATGTAGAATGGTCCCCATGGCAATCAGGACGGGATCTTCGAACATCCAGACAAAGCACGACTATGCGGATATTTTGATCGCAATTATTACCGGGCTGATGCTTGTGCACGTGACCCTGTACCTTTGCATCATGCCTTTCGTGCGCACGCTGGCTGCCGGTAACGATTTCGTTGTTTATTGGGCTACGGGCCAGCAACTCGCGCATCATTCCAATCCTTATGATTGGAATGCCATGATGCGGATTGAGCACTCCGCGGGGCTTGCCGCCGGACGTCAAGGCGGCCTCATGAGGAATCCGCCTTGGGGACTGATTCTCGCGTGGCCGCTGGGGTTCGCCGGCTTGCAGGTTGGCGCTGTTTTGTGGTCTCTGGCCCAACTCACGAGCCTGATGGTTTCGATTCACACACTCTGGCGGATGCACGGCAGCCCCAGGACCAGTCTAATCTGGCTCGGAGTTGCGTTCGCGCCGGCTCTGCTCTGCCTAATCACCGGGCAGACCTCTGTCTTTCTCCTCCTTGGGTTCGTCCAATTCCTGCGCCTGCATCGTTCACATCCATTTCGAGCCGGAGCCTCACTCTGGCTGTGCACGCTGAAGCCGCACTTGTTCTTGCCTATCGGGATTGTGCTGCTGGCATGGATACTCGTATCGAAGAAATATCGGCTCTTGGCAGGCGCGACGGTTGCCATGGCAGCCAGTTGCTTGGCCGTGGCGTTCATTGACCCGGCGGCATGGGCCGAATACGCTCGAATGATGCGGAATGCGGGGATTGAGAGTGAACACATTCTCTGCCTGAGTGTCGCGCTGCGTCTTTGGCTCAGCCCACAAAGATTGTGGCTTAACTACCTGCCGACTGCTGTGGGCTGCACTTGGGCTCTTGGCTATTTCTGGCCACGCCGCCACACGTGGGATTGGATGAGGAACGGCAGCCCACTGATGCTCACGTCGCTTGTCACTGCACCATATGCCTGGATTTCCGATGGCTCCCTGGCGATACCCGCTTTATTGCAAGGCGCATATCTAACTCGATCACGGATGCTGTTGGTAGTTCTAGCCTCTGCAAGTGTCCTGATCGAGATCGAACTTTTCTGCGGCTTCAAATTGGACTCGCCCCTTTATCTCTGGACGGCGCCCGCGTGGCTCGGATGGTATTTGCTTGCAACAAGAATCAAGAGAACCGAAGCGAAGCAGAATCGCATTACAACCTTGAAGATTGCGGAAACGCCTCACAGGGCAATGGGATCCCTTTGAGCCTTGCGCCGATCTTCCCGTAGAGACAGAACGGAGTCCTTCGAGCGAGCGAACAACTGCACCCAGACCTCACGGATGATTTCTACGGCGTGTTTCTGCACTGGTTGATGTGCTGTCACGAAATCACAGCAGGAGTCGTGTCACTGTTCGATGGAACGAACGAAAACTGGAGCGTGTCTCCGCGTTGTGTCTGCGTGGAGCGGATTGTGCCTGCGGGAAGCTCCAAAACAGAATGCGCCCGAAGACAGCCCGAAAGCCTCCATGGGGGCACCGCGCTCACAATTTTCTGGATTTGCTTTTTGCTGTCCAAATAAACGAGATCGATGGGGAATCGCATCCAGAAGGTGTGTACAGCTTCACAGGGAATGATCCACAGACCCTCTCCAGAAGAGAGAGACTCACGCCCCAACAAGCCCTTATTGCGCTTCGGACCGTTATCGGCAACTTCCATGCAAGTTGTGAGTGTGGTATTGCGCGTCAGATTTGAAACCCGCACACGCACTCCTTCTGAAGCCGAATGCCTCGAAGATAGAGATCCCCGCAGTCTCAATAGCACTGACCGAAAAGAATTCATTCGGATGTCTCGTATCCACTTGCCGATCAATCGCGTTCTGGACGAAGTTTCTAAAATTCGCCGGCTGCCTTTAGGCAGCCGGCGAATTCATTATTGAGTTGAAGCTGCAGAGGCGGTTCCAGGCGCCGCGCCAGGAGCTGCACCCGCCGGCGCAGCCGTGCTGTTCGATGCTGCGCCAAAACCACTGGAGCCTTCGATCACCAGCGGCTGCTCCGGTTTCATACTGTTGATCAACGTCTCGACTGGAATAGCCGCCGGAGAAGGAACCGGAGTATTGTCTGCCGTCTTGGCGTCTGGCGTATTCATGGGTATGCCGCTGCTGGGCGGCAAGAACTTCCCTGGGAATTTCAACGAAGGCAACGGCGCGCCAGCTTGAATCGGCGCAACAATCTCTGGCGTCACAATAACAATCAGTTCAGTGTTCGACTTCGTTTTTTGGATTGATTGAAAGAACTTCCCGATGACTGGAATACTCCCTAGAAAGGGAATCTTCGAGAAGAGTTCGTTATCGCGATTGTCCAGCAGCCCACCCAGCACGAAGCTCTGACCGTCACCCAGCTCGACCTCAGTCTTCATCTTTCTGGAGGTAATTGCGGGGACGTCAAATCCAGAAACCTGGATAGCATTGGTGAAGTCAAGAGCGCTGACTTCAGGAGCCACCTGGAGTCGGATCGTTCCGCGAGGAGTAATCGTTGGGATGAAATTCAAGCGCACCCCATATTCCTTAAACACGATCGAAATCGACGCACCCGTGCCACCTGTGCCACCCTGAACTACAGGATAGGGATACTCTCCGCCAGCCAGGAAGCTGGCTTCTTTGCCATTCACAGCCAGGACATTTGGCTCTGCGAGAATCTCCACGAGGCCTTTGGTCTCGAGGGCCTGAACATCGACCCCAAATGGCAGATTGCCAATGGGATTGGCAAGAATGTTCAGCTCGTTCGTAAAAGTCGCCAGAGGGCCGCTCGACGGAATGGTAATAGTCGGCGGAGAGAATTGACCTGTGGTAATCCCGCCCACCGTGTTCAATCCACCCATATCGAAGATGTTGATACCCAGTTGTCTCTCAGTGCTGCGGTCCACGCTGGCAAAGCGCACTTTGAGGAGTATCTGTGGATCGCCGTCAGGGACGTTGACGTTGAGCAGGTTAACTACCTTGCCCGCAGCGGCGCCTTGAGCTGTGGGCGGAAGACCGGCGATGGCGATCCTGACAGCGCGGTCCGAGCTGTTTAGGTCTTTCACGGTTCCGCGCAGAAAAATTGAGCCGTTCTCAGTGCTGACCTTAAGGGTCTGTCCTGGAAGCTCCGTTCTAAGCTCGCGGCGGATTGCATCCAGACTATCGTTCAAGGCAGACATGTTGGGGCGCACCGTCACATTGAAGAACTGCCGACCGCCATGGGTATCCCAAACAATCAGGCTGGTCTCGCCAGGGGTCTTGCCTTGCACCATTACCTCGGTTGGACTCGTTGCATGGACATCGGCAATCTCAGCCATATTGTTGGCGATCCGCTTGATCGGCCAAGCAATGTCTACCAACACCGTCTTGCCCACGGCTACGGAAAGATCATTCGCCGAGTCCTGAGTCGCGACCCCAGAGGGTTGAGAAGCAGACGAGGAGGACTGAGCCCGAAGGCCCGCGCCGACGCAAAGGATAAATGACAATGCGCTCAAACATGCGATAGTAATGCCAGTCTTCGCTCTCACTGGTGTCCCTCGGGAGAAGCAAATTTTTCTTCACTCGTTTTCGAGCCGTTGATCACTTCTATGGAATACGGAGCCGCTGCCTTGGGAGCGACCTTTGCCACTGCGACATGCTTCGGTTTCTCCGCAGGAGCGTTCGGCCCCGCATACAGGTTGCTCGTGGCCGTGCCCAGGACCGGATCGGTCTTTGTATCCAGCGGATTCCGTAGCACAAGCCGGATGATCTGGCTGCTCGCTAATTCAAGGGTCTGGGCCTGGTCCGGCGTCACTAATAGGTTGACCACCTGAACCTGCTTCGCTTTGCCTTCCGTATCCTTCACCTGTTGGTACTCAGTACCAGCCGACAAGACCTGGATGTTTTGCAAAACAGTTCTCGCCTCAACACCTTTTGAAGCGTCATTTGAGCCGGGCGGCGTGCCGGACATAACTACGTCCACGCGCATTCCGGGAGTGGCGAAACCAGAGACTCCAACAACTTCATCGACCCTCACAGCGCAGGCTCTCATACCGGGAGGAATGGCGGCAGCCAAACCACCGCCGGCACCAACAGCGGCCAGGCGGCTCTCCATGATGGGCTCATCCTTATAAAGGTCCGAGATGACGCCCCGTCCAATGGCCCGGCTCTTATCTTTATCAAGAATGGTGCCCACCGGAGGTGTTCCCACGATCGCGATCGTCGTCAGATCCTCATCTTTGAGAATCGTGCCCAGTTTGATGTCGGTCTTAGCTGCGATCACGCTGGTGGTGGCTGCTGGCTTTGCCGCAATGCGATTGCGAACCAGGTGATAGACCGCGAAAGTGCATACGGCGGCGATACCGAAAGCAGCGAGAAGAATCATGGTCAGTCTTCGGTTCATTTTTGAGACCCGTTTGAACTGGCTGCCACGCCAGCTTCGCCTTTCTGTGTGTAATGGCTATTACTACGCCCAATTGTACGCCGAAATGGACTTCGGAAAGTCGGACTGCCAAACAAGTTTGCTTTGGTGTTGATTGTATTCCCCAATAGCCGCGGCAGACTATCGGAAGACATGCTCTATCCACAGGAGGTATCAAGAGTGTTATATGGAGACACACTCACGGGTATTCCGAAAACATTATAATTGAGTTCTGATCATCATAATTGAACCTTGATGGTGGAGGCACCATGGCCTTCGGCGCAAGGCCGAGATGAGAGTGTCTGAAGTGCCGCATATACCGTAATAAGGGCCGGCGCCGCAAGGAAGGAAATTCATTTATTCATGAGATCTTCCTCCGCTATATCGCTCTTTTCGGCGCAGCCGGAGCTGGAAAAGCGTCCCTATTCATTTCTGGTTTCCATCGTGACTCACGGCACAGTGATTTTACTCGTATTCTTCGGAATTCTCTCCGCTCCGAAGGTCACGACCCCAGTGATCGCTGAGCGATATGCGGTGCGGCATCTTGACCTGCAGACTCTGTTTCCCGAAGTGCAGCGTGCCGCAGCCAACGCAATTAAGACTCCCAGCTTGCATCCGAAGGAGCGCACGCTCCCGCCTGGAGGAAGCCAAGAGGAGCAGCGACCGGTCATGCGTCAGGTCTTGGATGCCCCACGAGTGAAGCAGACACTGGTGCAGCCCGATATCCCCAAGCCTCTCAAACTCCCCGTCAATGTTCCTTTGCCGACGGTTGTGGTCTGGAACGCTACCAAGGTTCAGGTCAAGACGATCGAAGCGCCCGCGCCGCAGAGTCCGCCAGTTACTTTGGCGAAGCCCGTAATTCAGAGGCCGAATCAATCTCCCAACCTGGCTGACATCGCGATTCGACCCAGCGATCTCGCATTGCCTACTCACCCGATCCTTTCCAGCACGACTTCGCCGATCGTTGTTTCCGGGCCGAAGCCAACGCCGCCAGCGCCACTAACGACAGCCGCTGGCTCGGGGAAGCCTGCCTCCGGCGCGGTCATGTCTCTCTCCGATGTCGGGATGGCGAATGGACACGTCGCTCTTCCGCCCGTGAATCAGTCAGCCTCCTCAAATTCTCCAGGGGCTCTGACGCCGGGAAAGGCAACGGAGACTTCGCACGCCGGGCATGGAAATCCCGCGGGGGCGGCTGGCGGAGCGGGAGGAAATCAGGGTTCAGGTAACGCCGGAGGTTCGCAGAACACCAACGAAGATGGGCGCGGGCTGGGCAGTCTGCCTAAGACAACGCATATTGCGCGGCAGAAAGAGGGCCAATTCGGTGCGGTTATTGTCGGCTCGTCGCTGGTCGAGAAGTACCCCGAGATCGCTGACCTATGGAGCGGCAGGATGGCCTACACTGTTTTCCTGCCCGTGGGTTTGTCAAAGAGCTGGGTCCTTCAATACTCGCTCTCGCGCGCCGAGAACACCGGCGAGACCGGCAATGTCAATCACATCGAAGCGCCCTGGCCCTTTAGCATCGTGCGCCCCAACATCGAGCCCGGCGCAATCGATGCCGATGCCCTCATGGTTCACGGCTTTGTCAATCAGACCGGACGCTTCGAGGCTCTGACTATTGCCTTCCCTCCTGAGTTCGCCCAAAAGCAGTTTGTTCTTGCCGCACTTGCTCAGTGGCAATTCAGGCCGGCAACGCAGAATGGGCAGAACGTCAAGGTGGAAGTACTGCTGATCATTCCGGAAGTGCAGGAATAAAGAAGCATCCAGGCCGATCCTGTCAATGGACCCGGCCGGGATGTGAGTTTACTCTCGTCAGACTTGTGTTACGGAAGATCATCGAGGAGTCAACCGAGAGCGGCTCCCATGTCCCCAAAATGCCATTGAACATCGTGGGCAGGAAAAGCATTGCCCGAGTCTTGCCCTGAGTTCCCCTAATGCAGTTTGCTCTTAGCGCGCTTGCTCAGGGGCAATTCAGGCGGCGAGGCAGAATCGGCTGGACGTGAAGGTGGCAGCACGACCGATCATCCCGAAGTGCACAAATAAAGAAACATCCCGGCGGATCCTGTCGATGGACCCGCCGGGATGCAGAATTAATTCTCGTTCAGACTGCTGCTAGGTAATGCTGTTGGGAATCAACCTCGAACTGATTCCCAGGTCCCCCGCGATAGCGTTGAAAATCGTGGCCAGGTGCGTCATCGGCGCATTGGTGCCCGTGGTCGAGCAGCCTACGCTGGATATTTCTGCGTAGAAGTGGAGCATAGAATCGGCTATATTCTCCATCGTCACGCATGGCACGATCGCGCCGGTCGAACCGATCGAAATGTTATAAGCACCATATGGAAGTGGTGAAATTACGGTACTGTCGACACCGCTGCTGGGAGTGCAGCCACCAGACTCCGCTCCATATGCGACGCCGTAAACCTGGGTTCCCTGCGAATGGGCATACTGGCCCGCCTGCATCGCCTGCTGACAAGCGTCGATGTAAGAGGGATAGACCCCATTTGAATTCATTGCGTTAATTCCATTCGTGGCCGATGTGGTCCCCCAACCTACTGGGAACATACCCTTGTTGGTGTTCATCTGACCATCGGAGACCACGATGATCGCATTCTGCGATGTAAGACCTAGCGGGTTCAGAAGAGCATCGGCCTTTGCCTTTTCGGCCACGAGCGCAGACTGCGCCGCATAGATTGCGCCTGCCAGATAGGTTTCCCCGTTTGATGAAGAATACCCGGGAGCATCCGCCAAACTTGTTGGCGGATGGAGGCAAGGGCTGGCGACACCATTCCCTATTTCCTGCACGAGAATGGACCCCTTGTTCATACTATTCGTTTGTGTCGAATCATAGAATTGGCTCGTAAAGCCATACTGATCAATATCCCCTACCGTCGCCGGTGTGACCTGGTAGGTTGCAGTGAATGTGGAACCATAGGAGCCACTCGTCGCGCCGGAATATTTGACTGGCGTGTAGCCGACAGCTCCTACCGTCGGCAAGGTATACGGGTAAGATTTCGCTGTGCCGCCATTGCAAGGGCTTCCATAGTCGCTCCAGACCGTGCCCGAGGTAATGCCCGGTGCTACGTTTGGAAACGAGAACATACTTACGCGAGTGAACGTTTTACCATCTGATCCATTACAACTCGTTTGACCGAGGGCACACGGCCTGAGCAATTCCAAGAAACTCTGAATGCCTGACATTGCACATGCCTCGTCCGTTAGCCCACTGCAATTGGGGTCTGTATTATTCATTGACGGCGTTGCATCCAAAATGATCGCGATATTGCTCGGCTTGACCCCGGTCGGAACAGCGGTTGCCGTTGCCGTCACATTCAACGTTTTAACCCCGAAGACCGCGCCGAAATAGGTCTGAACGACGGTCGACTCTACGACCCTGACGGCATTCGGGACATCACCGGAATTACTACAGGTTGCTGGTGCCACCATAATCGCGTTGATGCAGGGCGTGGTTATCGTCGTGGTAACAGCTCCCATGCCGGGCTTGTAATTCAGTCCGGTAGACGGGTCAGCACTGTACTGACGCGCCACTGATATAGCGTTGGATGGGCTCGCGTAAACCTGAGGCGCGCCCGCCAACGCCGCGATTTGGGCTGCGTTCTGGACCTGAGTACGGACCGAGTAGGCGCGACCGACATCGATCGTTAGCCCGCCTAAGCCCATGAGTGCGAATATTCCGATCGCCAACATCGCCGCAGATTGCCCTCGTTGATCGATGAGCATCTTCCGGATAAAGGACTTTCTGGTCGTTTTCATTGCGTTCTCCTCGTCAATTTGGGTTAATCACTGAACTCGCATCGTCGAGCTCTCGGTAAGTGTAAAGCTGCCACCAAAGAAGGGTCCGAAGCTCGCGGGATATGTGAGTATTACCTCCACACTCCCCCCTGAAGCAACAGTGTTCACGCACGAGCTCCCAGAAACTGCGGCACCGTCTTCCATATAAGTGATGCCCAGTTTCGATTGATTCATCGACGCCG
Source organism: uncultured Occallatibacter sp. (assembly GCA_964452615.1). Taxonomy (GTDB): domain Bacteria; phylum Acidobacteriota; class Terriglobia; order Terriglobales; family Acidobacteriaceae; genus Telmatobacter. Next base: position 27,623 of record CAYVMS010000007.1, on the reverse strand, counting down.
TGTTTTGTTGGATTGCCGTGAGCGCCTGATCACAAGGGGTCAGGCCGCCGGTTTCGGTTTGGTTCTGGAAATCCCTCAGGGCCAGTGCGCCTTGGTATGCTGCTTGATCGAGCTGGGTGCGCCAGGTGATGGCTTCCCCAATCCACAGAGCGCTCACCCCTAAGAGCGTGAGCCAGAAAATCGCCGCCGCAATCTCAACGAGCGCCTGACCTTCCTCGTCGGAGTGCAGGCGAGCGATAGCTCTGCCGACGACACTGGTCTTGACGTTAAGTTTGCAGTGTTCCGCACGATTCAGTCCGCGCACAAGCGCAATCATCCGCCCATGCAATTCGTTCAGCATCTTCATCGTTTTACCCCTCTAACCGTCACCGTTCCGGCAATCCCGTTCCGAGGGCGCATACTACACGGTTGATGAACCATTGTACGACTGGTCAAATGAAATTTTCCACATGATTCGCAACTTGGGCCCTGAAACTCAAACGAAAGTAACCAAATAGAGAAACCTGTAACCAAAGTACCAAGCACCTATGGATAGTATCAGATACCCGCGGAACTGTACCTAACCTCTACCCTTTCGAAGCCATTCGAGGAACTGATTGAGTTCTCTCGTGTCCACCCCATGCACCAAAGGATTCAGCCCCTTCAGCGCAGCCGGAGCATCCTGCGGAATGAACTGAAGACCAACTCCATCGTTGCCCCAGCGGACAGCTCTGGAGTGCACGGAAATCGAATGCTCGAGACTTTCTTCTCCGTTCTGAGCGTCCTGCAATGTCATCAGGATCAAAGTGCCGGGGTACCAGCGTTCCTCAGTGACCACATACAGTCCTGTCGCACTGATGTCCCGGATACTGTGCGCCTTCGGAGCGGAGCCGGTCCAATAATATGCTGCCAAGCCGGGTGTCAGTTCACGCGGAGCCTTTCTCATATCCGGAGCCTTTCTTGGATCCGGAGACCACCAGCGCTCTAACCAATTTTTTGGCGGCTTAACATCCTTCATTCCCGGCTCGATCAGGTCCATCTCATATAAATGCTCCGATCGAGGCCGCTCCGCCGTGGAGCGATCTTCCAACTCCACGACACCGGGACCGCCGCTCCAGAGCGGCTTTCCCCTTAGCAGAACTGCGCTTTGCACTCCGCCGCCCACCGTTGTTGGACTGGCAAATCGCTCCAGCCGGCGCTGCATCTCTTCAGCCACACAGAGTACCAATTGATCGCCTGGCTGGGTCTGCGACGAATAGATCGAGTGGGTTGCCAGCGCTAGAACGCTTGAAGCCTGCGGACTGGAAGACGTGACATGGAAAGTCGGAAATGACTCGACGACCTCGATTACGCAGCAATCCTCATCGAGATAGATGAGATCGAGCGGAACGCGCATACTTGTCTCGGGCATTCCCCTGAACGGTGCCATCCAGAGACCCTCGCCAGACTTCAGCGCCAGCTTTCCGAGCAGATCCTTGAGGCTCGCAAACGAAAGATCGGCTGCGGTGACCTCGAGGCCGAGAAAGCACTCGCGAGTCTGGTTGTATGCGCAAAGTCTTCGTGAATCCATGGTACCTCCGGCCTCCAGCAAGAACCCGGCAACCCGGCATTGTCCCGGAGCCCAGGCGATCGACTCAACCTCTCCCACCACCAAAACCTATCCGAGTCCTTTCTCTTTCGATGTTAGGGCTAGGAACGATCCCTGCTTCGCCTCGCGCGGAAGAGCAACGGCGCCTTTCCCAGATCCGCGTTGGGACACACGTCCACTGCGCCCGTGCCTGGATGACACACAACCAACTATCGCCGAAACGGCGACCCATCGGCCAGCGAGCTGATTGAGCAGGCAGGCGAAGCTCGCGTAGTTTCACGACCTCGCCAGCCCACGGCTATTACTCGTGTTACTTGACCTTTGTGCGACGGCGCTGAATCAATACTGCTAAAATGACGACAATAAACACGCCTGCAACGATCCGAAAGATCATGAAACTGTCCATAACAACTCCTCTTTCTTGCAACATACTGCTTGATGCGCTCCCTGTTTGAGCGGAATACGAACGGCACTAAGTGCCAAGGCGAAATCCCCGGTTCACTGACCTGAAGACCAGCGAACCAAGCAGCGGCAGCTTCACGCCGACGCTGAACGATCGACGCTTCGGAGTTACTTCACCCGCGTGCGGCGACGCTGAATCAAAACGGCAAGTATCACTACAACCAGAACACCGCCAACAATCCGGATTATCAAGAGACTATCCATGTCGATTCCTCCTTCCCTAAATGATTGATCTACTTGAAGCCCTCCATGATACTAATGACCGCAGGACCTAGGGCAACCACAAAGAGCGTGGGAAAGATGAAAAGCACCAGTGGAAAAAGCAGCTTGATGGTGGTCTTTGCCGCCGCCTCCTCCACTGCCTGCACACGCTGGGTTCTAAGGGTGTCGCCATGAACACGCAATGTCTTGGCGATGCTGGTTCCAAACTGTTCCGCCTGAATCAGCATGGTGGTAAGATTGCGAATCGCGTCTACGTCGGTGCGTTCCGCCAGATGCTTCCACGCCTCTCCGCGTGGACGACCGGCACGTTGCTCCAGCACTACGATGCCCAACTCATCGCATAGTTCCGGCTGGGCCAGTTTCAACTCCACTGAGCTGCGGGCCGTCGCTTGGTCTAAACTTAGTCCGGCCTCGATGCAGATGATCAACAAATCCAGCACATCCGGAAGGCCTCGTCGAATGTTGGCCTGACGCGTCTTGATCCTCCTGCTCAGCCAGAAATCTGGCGCCAAGAATCCCAACGCAGCGGCCAAGACATAGACCAAAAGCGGGTTCCAGGCTCCGAGGCCGGTAACCAAAGCGACTAAGCAGAACGAGGCAGGCACCAAGAACTTGGAGCCGTAAAAGACCCCCTTCGCCTTCTCGTCGCGAAAACCAGCGTTCTGAAGACGCTGCAGAATTACAGAAACCTCGGCCTGGCTCTTTGGCACGACGTTCTCGAAGTGCTCGACCACACCGCCGATCGAAAGACCTGTCAGTTGAATAGCGTTCAACAGGGACTTTGGCTTTGGGCGCGGGTTGATTACGTCGGAGATGCGCTGAAGCATCTCTTCGCGATGGAACAAGAGCAATCCACCGCTGACGATCAATAGAAAGACGACACCGAAAGTAACAACTGCAATTCCCATGATTCCTCTTTAAACTTCCATGTTGACAATGTGCCGAATCGTAAAACCGCCAACAACAAGCAAACCGGCAGAGACCCAAAGCATCTTGATCCCGATTGGCGTCGTCCACAAAATGCACATCATTGTGGGGTTGACGAAATAGAGAACGATTCCCAGTATGATAGGTAAACAGGTAAGCACCCATCCTGTCATGCGCCCTTGCGCTGTGTGGACCTGGACTTGGCGCTTCAGGCGGAACCGCTCCCTGACCACATGGGAGGTCTTATCGAGAACTTCTGCCAAGTTGCCGCCGCTCTCCTTTTGAATCATGATTGCGGTTGAGACGATACGAAGATCCTGGAGAGGAACGCGATTGATCATGTTGTCCATGGCGGTCTTCATTTCGAGGCCATAGTTCTGCTCTTCGAAACAAGACTTGAATTCGCACCCAACTGGATCGGCGCATTCACGAGCTACCGAGCCCATCGCTGCAACTAGACTATGGCCGGCCCTAAGAGCACTTACCATCAGATCAAGCGCCTCCGGCAACCCCTGCTGAAACTTGTCGAGGCGTTTGCCTCGCTTATAGAGCACGAAGCCAAAAGGCGCCGCACCGACCAGCAACCCGACACCCAAAGCCACCAAAGCCATGTCAAATTTCAAGTAGACCAGATACCCTGAAATCGCAGTAGCGAGCGCACAACCGGAAAGCAGGCCTCCAGCGCTCCATTTCAGATCGGCCTGATAAAGCAGGCTCTGTGTGCGCGGCCCCAGTTCGATCTTCAGCAGTCTCTGATTAAGCCAAGGAATAGTGCTGAGTTGTTCGGACTTGCGAAAATCGAGGAATGACTGACCGTGATCTTCCAGGCTGTCAGTGGCCAGGGCCGAGTCGAGCGTCGCGTGTACCTGCTTGGCTTGCTGGGAGGCTCCGCTGCCAACGGCCAACGCAACCAACGCGACGACCCCGAAGACACCCAGAAAAACCAATACAACGATCAATCCCATATCTGTTGCTCCCTTCCAGTCAGTTGACCTGCGTTTCGCGCTCGAACAGCGTCGGCGGCAGTACGATTCCCGAGACGCGCAGACGTTCGAGAAATCTGGGACGGATACGAGTCGGCTGGAAGACGCCGATGACTTTGCCATCGGGTCCGATCCCCTTCTTGGTGAAGTTGAAGATTTCCTGCATGCTGATTACGTTCTCTTCCATGCCGGTGATCTCCGAGACGCTGGTTATTTTACGTGTGCCATCACTCATACGAGCGGCCTGTACGACAATCGTGATGGCTGACGCAATCTGCTGCCGAACCGATTTTTCGGGCATGTTCATATTGCCCATAGCCACCATCGATTCGAGCCTGGAAATGGCATCGCGCGGGGTGTTGGCGTGAATAGTGGTCATTGAACCTTCGTGACCAGTATTCATGGCCTGCAGCATGTCGAAAGCTTCTTCTCCGCGGATCTCACCCATGATGATGCGGTCAGGGCGCATGCGGAGGCAATTGACCAGCAGTTGACGCTGCTTGATTGCTCCTAGCCCTTCGATGTTAGGTGGGCGCGTTTCCAGACGCACGATGTTCTCCTGCGCCAGACGCAACTCGGCCGCGTCTTCGATGGTGACAAGGCGTTCGCCGCGTGGGATGTACTGAGACAGAATGTTCAAGAAGGTCGTCTTGCCGGAGCCGGTGCCGCCCGCGATGAGAATGCTGATACGGGCCTTGACGGCCGAGGAAAGCACCTCCATCATCTCCGGCGAAACGCTCTTTAGCTGGACCAGTTGATTGGCGGCCAGTGGGCCTGTTCCAAAGCGGCGGATGGATAAGGAAGGCCCATCGAGCGCCAACGGCGGAATAATAGCATTCACACGAGAACCGTCAGGCAAACGAGCATCGACCATCGGCGAGGACTCATCCACTCTGCGGCCCACGCGCGAGACAATACGGTCGATGATCTGCAGGAGATGGCGATCGTCGCGGAAGGTAGTATCGACTCTCTGTAGAAGCCCGCCTTTCTCAATGAAGACGTGATCCTTGTCGTTGACCAGAATGTCCGAAATCTTGGAATCCCTAAGCAGTGGCTCCAGAGGACCAAGGCCAAAGACTTCGTCGAGCAGGTCGGCCTGGATCTTTTCCTGTTCGTCGAAGTTCAACGGAACACGCTGTTCGGCGATGATCTCCTTTACGATGCCCGCCACGGCCTGGCGCGCCTGGCTTGAATTGACGCGTGATAGTTTCTCCAGATCAAGCTTGGAGATCAGAGTCCGGTGTATTTCCGATTTGTACTTTTCAAGATTCAGCAGTTCCACATTCAACCTTCCATCGGAGAGTATCCTCGTCCATGTACTTCGTATGCCCTCCCAGGCTTTCGGGAAGAGCCTCTGGGGTCGTCATCCACCCAAGTTGAACACCACGCTGACAGTGGTCTCGACTTCTACCGGTTGGCCATCAAGCAGGTAGGGCCGGAAGCGCCAGGTCTGCACCGCATCCTGAGCAGCCTGCCGCAACATGGGCGGTCCAGCAACAACGTGAGAATTCACGATTGCTCCGGCCTTGGAGATCGTGGCTTGAATCACCACCGTGCCTTGGACGTGTGCGCTCTTGGCAATGGGAGGATAAACCGGTGCGGTCTTCTGAATCAGCAAACCAACGGCAATCCCGTTCGAGATGGTCACCTTTGTGGGAGCCTGAACCTTCACCTTGGGTCCATTCCCCGAGTTGAAGACAGGGGTGCTGTTACCCATGCCATCCATGCCGGTCGCGCTAAAGCCCGACGAAGGCTCCGGTTGACTCGCGCCCAGCGCCTTCAGGTCATTCGAAATCTTCGAGGGCGCATTCAGTTGGCGATTCATCATCTCCGACTGCTTGCCAAGCCCGGGCTGTGGAGCAGGTGTTGCGTCCGCTGTCGTTGTGGGCTGCACCGGTGAATTCGTCGCAGTCGTCGCAGCCGCCGGCTTCATCGCTGTCGAAGCCAAGGGTGTTGACGCTGTCTGAGACGCGACGGGTTGATTCGGTGTGACGGGCTGCCTGGAACTGAACTTCAGATAACTCACGCCGACAATCAGCGCAAGCGCAAGCACACCAACGCCGATGAACATCTTCTTCTGCTTGTCCTTGCTCTCATCTGCTTCCTGAAAATCTGCCATATCGAGGTCTTTGGGCTGAGGACGCTCATAGACCGGCTCCGGCTCCGGTTGCCGTCTGACAGGCTTGCGAGGAGGCGCAACGGGCGGCCGCTCCGCCGCTGGCAACACCGCGACTCGAGCTGTCGCTGATTTTGCGACCGGCTTTGGTGCAGAGACTGACCCGGGGAAACGATCGAACCCGTTGAAGTCAGCGGGTTGCGTATCGGGTTTGTCTCCGCTATCCCATTCTCCGAAATCCGCGGGTAGCGTTGTTGGTGCAATCTTGTCTATTCCTTCTGGAGGTACCATTGTCCATCGGCTCCCTTCACATAAGTAGCGCCTTTGTAAACGCGCGTTTCAACTTTGTTCTGCTGGGTTGGGGCACCAGCGCCTTTTGGTGCAACCGGCTTGGTCTCTACCGGGTCAGTACGGCCAGGTTCCGCTTCTGCCGCCACCGGCATGAGCGAGGCAAAGTTGGCCAGTCCTTCCACCACCAGCGACACCGCGGCTTGCGCCGAGGTGTAGTCCGTCGCGTCAGCGGGAACGAAGGTTACGGAAAGAGTAGGTGTCCCAGCAGCGAGCACAGTACCCGCTGCGGGAGTGTAGACAAACGTTCCTGGAACCAATGCGGTAGCATTGAGCTGAGCGGCGCCAAGCGGTGTGCCATAGGAGATAGCGGCGGGTGTTGGCCAGGTAATAATGGGTGTTGCCTTGGAGACAACGAGCGGCACACTGGCCTGCGCCGTTGCTTCGTCCGCGGTATTAGTCGGAGTGAATGTTGCCGAGAGTGTATGAGTTCCCGCCGCGAGCACCTCGCCTGCCGGTGGAGTGTAGACAAAGGTCCCTGAGACCGATGCCGTAGCCTTGAGTTGCGCGGAGCCGAGCGCGGTCCCGTAGGAGATGGCGGCAGGTGTCGGCCAGTCGATGGTTGGGATTGCCTTGGTGATCGTAAGAGGCACCGTAGCCTGCGCTGCGGGGAAGTTGGTATCTGTTGGAGTGAAGGTTACCGAGAGAGTGTGCGTTCCCGCACCGAGCACTTCGCCAGCCGCCGGAGCGTAAACAAAACTTCCCGGAATCGATGCAGTGGCATTGAGCTGAGTGGCGCTGAGGCGGGTGCCGTGGGAAATTGCCGTTGGAGTTGGCCAGGTGATCGTGGTTGGCCTTGCCTTGGCGACCGTGAGCGGTACGGTGGCCTGCACCGCAGCATAGTCCGTCGAATCCGTAGGAGTGAAGGTTACAGAGAGCGTATGCTCTCCTGCCGCGAGCACTTCGCCAGCATCTGGAGCATAGACGAATTTTCCTGGAACCGACGCTGTGGCATTAAGTTGAGCGGTGCCCAGCGCGCTGCCGTAGGTGATCGGAGCAGGCGCCGGCCACTCGAGCATCGGCGTCGCCTTGGTAACAGTCAGCGACACAGCGGCCTGCACCGGGAGAAAATTCGTGGTGTCTGCCGGAGTGAAAATCACTGAAGGCGTGTGTGTTCCCGCCGCGAGCACGGCGCCTGCGCCTGGAATATAGACGAATTTTCCCGGAATCTGAGCAGTGGCATTAAGCTCATTCGCTCCCAGCGGCGTGCCGTAGGTAATCGGAGCAGGCTTTGACCACCGGATGGCTGGCGTTGACCTGGTAATCGTCAGCGACACTGTGGCCTGTCCCGGCGTGTAATCCGCGGCATCGGTCGGAGTGAAGGTCACAGACAGTGTCTGCGTTCCTGCTGGCAGCACCGAGCCTGCGGCCGGACTATAGGTGAATGTCCCTGGAACCGACGCCATGGCATTGAGCTGGGTGTCGCTCAACGGAGTACCGTGGAGAATCGATGCAGGCTCCGACCACGAAATGGCCGGGGATTCCTTGGTCACCGTCAACGACACCGTGGCCTGAGTGATGTTGTAACCGGCGGCATCCTCTGGAGTAAACTCCACCGAGAGTGTCTGTACCCCTGCCGCAAGCACTTCGCCCGCGGAGGGCGTGTAAACAAATTTTCCTGGAACCGATGCCGTCGCGTTGAGTTGATCGGCGCTCAACTCCGTCCCATAGGTGACAGCGACGGGTTTTGTCCAATGAATCGCCGGAGTTGCCTTGTTGACAATCAGCGATACAGTGCAGTCTGCCTTGGTGTAAGCCCTGGTGTCTGTCGGAGTGAAATCCACCCGCAATGTGTGCGATCCTACCGGGAGCACTTCGCCTACGGCAGGAGTGTAGACAAACTTTCCAGGAACCGCTGCCATGGCCCTGAGTTGCTTGGTGCCGAGCGCGGTGCCGTAGGTGATCGGAGCTGGAGTCGACCAGGCCATTGCTGGCACCTCGGGCTCGACATCCTCGTGCACTTCGCTGACGGCCTCTTGCTCTTCTTGCTCTTCGCTGACGGCTTCTGGTTCTTCGCTGACCGGCTCCTGCTCCGGCTCCCTCACGCGGGCACGCGGCTCCTCTCTCACGGCTTCGGCAGTAGGTTGTTGCAAGTGCCATTCGCCGTCTTCGCCCTTCACATAGGTGGAACCTTTGTACGTGCGTGTTTCAGGTGCGCTCCGCTTCGCAGGCGAAAGACTCGAGACGTCGGCGGGCGTCGGCGCAGCCTGCGTTCTTGCTGCTGACTCGGTCTGTCCGGATGCGGTACTCGCGAACCTTCCTGCGTTCTTCGCCGCAGCATCAGACTGGTTCGTGTTAGACGAAGAGCTACCGTTGTCCCGGTCAGAGGACAACCCAAGTTGCGTCAGTGCTGGCGACTCATCGGTTGTGGAGGACTTTGAAATGCTGCTCCTGAAGCCTTTAAGGCTGAAGCCCGTCTTCTTCTCCGGTGCTGGAGGCAGGCCGGCTGCAGCGCGGGCCATCTGCCGGACCAGCCGCGAGATGGGCGAGTCTTCCAGAGCCAGCGGAACGGCAGTGGTCTGCATGCGCCGAACAGCGGCATAATCATTGGGAATCTTCCACTGAGGCGGCCGGGTCAGGGCCTTTGTGATCTGTTCTTCAGAGACCCCCATCGTACGAGGCTCAAACCGGTTGAGAACGATTTCAAGCTTGGGAATTCCAGTGGCGAAGTACTGCGCGATCAGGCGATTCGAATTGCGCAGTCCCGCGATACCGGCCTGGATTACCAGGTAGACCGTCGCTCCATCCTTGAAGAGCCCTGTCCCCATCAAGTCAAGCCTGGAGCCCATATCGATGACCACGTTGTCGAAGTCCTGGCGCGCAACCATGAGCAGCCGGTCGATGGCGTCGTTGGAAGCATCGAACTGGGGAAACTTGCCGGGAGCAGCAAGCACCGAGACTCCGGTGCTGTGCTTGACTAGCAGCTTGGATAGAAAGGCTGAATCCAGCCTGCTGGCATTCTGAAGAGCATTGATCGTCGAGTATTCGGCAGCCACCCCGAGGTTGAGAGCGGCGTCGCCGAGCGGCAGGTCGAGATCGATCAACAGAGTGCTTTGCGTGGACTCCTGAGCCATCGATACCGCAAAATTGCAAGCCAGAGTCGTGACTCCGTCCCCACCCTTGGCGCCGAGAAATACCATTAGTCGGCCGCCTGTTTTCTTTGCGGGACGGGTGGCCGGACGCCGCGCCGAGGCCCGCACCAAAGCCTCGGCCATAGTGCTTTGGGCAAAGGGCATCGTGAGAAACTCACGAGCACCCGCGCGCATGCAGCGAACCAGCAACTCCGAATCGGCCTTCACCGAGTAAACCATCACCGTGGCCGCGCCGTTGGCGCAGATGCTCTCCACTAACTCCAGGGCGTATTCCGGGTGACTATCCAGATCGATGATGATGACATCGTAGTTGTTCTCCAGCAGCCTCGGCACATCATCGAGGCTAGGCGGGTAAGTGGAAAACTCGCGGATCTCGCCCCCCTGGCATCCGGCAAGTGCACTGGCGGCCGCCCTACGGCGATCCTCGTCCGGGCCGATGAGCGCTATCGACAGAACGTCGGCGCCTAAAGAGTCCGGATACTGGTCATCGAGATACGAAGAAGAGTCTGAATTCACGGGATTGCTTCCCCCTGCCGCGTGATGCATTTCCTGCGGTCTTGCCGAAAATCGATAGGACGACTCCGAGTTGAACCTCATACGTAACCCAAATCCTCAACGTGCGAAGAATGAAAGCAGCGTCCCAATGGCAATAGCCGGAGCGTAAGGCATCTTGCGCCTCATTAGTGGATTGGCGATGGCCTCCTCCGGCTCGCGGCGCATTCCGTGCTGCTTCGAACCGAAGATAAGATTGCGCGCCTTCGCATACAATTTCTTGACAATTCCGTCGTAGACAGCCCAGCAAAGGACCATGATCCCCCCCGCAAACGCAGTGAAAAAAATGGACCAAAAAAGTTGCTCCGGGCCAATCCAGGCTCCAATCGCTGCGCATAGCTTCACATCTCCGCCACCGGTCCAGCCCATGAAGAATGGGATGCCATTAATCAGCAGGCCAAGCAACAAGCCAGCCAGGCTCTGGCCGAGGCCATGCCACCCAAAGCCGTGGTTGTTGCCGTGCCAGTCATGGCGCAAAGGGGAGACTACGACCCCCGCCAGCAGGAAAGGAAATACCAGCCAGTTGGGGATACGTCGGGTGCGCAGATCCGTGAAGGTCGCTACGGCAAGTACGATCAGAGTTGGCCACCAAGCGAATCCGTGCATTTCCCGTATCCTTCCCCTCCCCAGAGCACAGAGAGACGCTCACAACTTGCGATAACCCACCCTTGTTGCAATTGCTGGTCCAAACTATGGACGGCCTAAACTACCCGAATCGTAGTAGATGGAACTTGCCGCACCGCTCGGTGTACACGGGTGTTTACGGAAAGGCCTTTTGGAGTGAAGCGGGACGTATACACCGTTCAGATGGGCGTCCTCAGGGCCACAAGTACCGTAAAACATTGAAGATCCCCGATAAAGTCAGTTACAATCTAGGTTCCCTTACATGGAAACTGAATCTTGGGTAACTATTGTTTTTGTTACCCAAGAGAGGTAAAAAACACACCGGCGAGCGCGATGGTACCCCAATTTGGGCTGAAGATTTGAATCATGAATCTTCCTCCGAAAAGAAGCAAATCTTAAGACGTAAGTGACACGTAAATATATATATTAATCGAATGATATCCCCATTTAATTGCATCCTTGCGAACGATTATCCCTCAGCTTGGCCAGCCCCAGTGAAAAGGTCAACAGAGTCTGGACCTTAGAAGTAAATTACCATAGTAATCTCGACACGCCGATCAATATGTCGCTAGTATCCTTGGTAAGAGTCGATAACTGCCAATTTAGTCGTACGGCTTTGTCGTCGGCAGGGGGATGCCGGTAAGGTGACATGGATTCCAACGCCATGGCTTGAGCGTTGGGGTCACAGAATCGCGGCATTGGGTTGTGAATGATCCGCTTCTCCCCGGAGGCGGCGCAGTCGCAGTAAGGTGAGGGAGCGGGTCCAGCAATGATCAAGATCGGACTGTTTTCGGACGACCGAACGCTCCACACGCTGCTTTCCTCCGCACTAGGCAAGGATTTCGAAGTCTATCTGGAGCCGGACGAGGATGGGATTAATCTACTCCGTGCTGCCGGAGACTGCGAAGTTGTGATCCTGGACCTTCATTCGAATCATGATTCGCTGCAAGAGCGGATTGGATGTACCCAGCGCCTCATTGCCACCCATGTTCCCCTGGTGATCATGGCCGACGACGGCCTGCGATCAACCGCATTCGAACTGGTCCGGACGGGCGCCTTCGGCTACTGCCGCAGACCGCCGTCGATTCGCGATCTGAAGACCATGCTCAGCCGGGCCTATGAGAACTCCACGCTGAGGCAGCAACTACAGACTGTGAAGCAGCAACTGGAGGAGCCAGGCAGTTGCGACCGCCTGATCGGAGCCAGTCCGCAGATGCAGCGGGTTTATCAGCTGGTGCATCGCGTAACCAACCTCAACGCATCTGTGCTCGTGACCGGCCAGAGCGGAACCGGCAAGGAACTGATCGCACGGGCTATCCACAATCTCGGCACCCGCGCCAATCGTCCGTTTGTAGCTGTCTCCTGCGGCGCCATCCCTGAGACTCTCATCGAGGCCGAGTTGTTCGGCCACGAGAAGGGTGCCTTCACCGGCACGAACGGAGCCCGCGAGGGGTATTTTGAGCAGGCCGCGGACGGTACGCTCTTCCTTGATGAAATCGGTGACCTGAGCCTTTTCACACAGGTCAAGCTCCTGCGCGTCCTGCAGCAAATGGAATTCAGCCGCCTGGGCAGCAACCGGCTCATCCCGTTGCGAGCACGGCTTGTCTTCGCCACCCATCAGAACCTGTCCAAGCTTGTGGCTGAAGGAAAGTTCCGCCAAGATCTCTTCTACCGCATTAACGTCATGCAGATTGAATCGCCACCGCTGCAGGAGCATCCGGATGACATCCCACGGATTGCCCGGCATTTTCTGCGTTTGTATGGACAGATGTTCCAGAAGCCGATGGACGACATTGAGCCGCGTGCGCTGGCCCTGCTTCAGAGTTACCGCTGGCCCGGCAATGTGCGCGAGTTGGAAAACGTGATGCAAAGGTCCATCATCCTTGCCATGGGAAATACCGTCCGGGCGGAAGATTTGAGCCTGAACATCCAGGATCCGGACGCTGATCTCGACAACATCTCCGACCTTGGCGAGATCGGCGATATTGTCGACATCAGCGATTACAATCCCGCGGGCTCCTTTGAAAGGCAATTGCGCGACTACAAGGTAAAACTGGCCGTCGCAGCTGTCCGGGAGAATAATGGAAATAAGACTCTAGCCGCTCGCAGCCTGTGCATCTCGAGAGCTTATTTGCATCGCCTGATCAGGCTTGCCGAACCCGACCCGCTCTTTGAACAGAACCTGCGGGACGTTGAGACTGCTTGACGACAGTATCTCCGTCTGATCGGCCAATCCCCGAATCGGCGCACAAGAAGCCATTCAGCTAGTGGTTTCCGCCACCCAGATGGTCATTTATGTTTTGAAAGGGCACGACTTCAGTCGTGCCACAAACGCCGCAAAATTAGCTGGGCTTTAGAGCCGAGGGAAATCCCCTCAATGATCTCAGCCAATTTACGGAGATCGATAGATGACCCTAATTGCGGGGGCATTCACTAGAACATCCCACTCCCTGTGGGGATCAGAGAGTCATTCTAAGTGTGCGAGTTATATTCCGGCGTGCCAGCTATGACCAATCCACTGTTCTGCCGCCCGTGAATGTACCAGCAGCACCAGTTCGTTTCATGAAATTCATCGTCGGAAGGCGAAATCAAGTCCATGTAGGTGACTTTGCCGTATAGAAAGACCTTCTCCTCCCAGGTTTCGATGCGCTTGTATCTCTCCTCGGAGTCGCAAAGCGCCTTCACTTCATCACGGCAGAATGATTTAATTGCCGTTGATTCTCCCGGAACCAGAATGATCGGAACAAGCGGTGCTTCCGGCACTTCTCTCGTGTACTCAGGAAAGCTGGGAAGTCGGTTTTCATCAACGGCGATCCTCGTTCGATCCACCGTTGCCGTGATTCTTGCCGGTGTACGGCCACGGTTCGTTGCCATCACCGTAAAACTGTTCTCCAGGCTCCGGGACGGCTCGATCGTTATCAGAATCCACGGCCTTTCAGAACGGATAAAGGCTTGCGCGTTAAGCATCGCCGCATGAGCACTCGCGCCTGCGGCCTCGGCTGCGGATTCCGCAAATGCGATCTGGCGGTCGATCTTTCTCAGAAGAGCGTTGGCCGTCCAGATGCCCCAGAAGCCGAAGGCGGCGAGCAGGATATTAGCTCCCCAGGTGACCCTCTCCTGCCAAATCCACGGTTTAACCTCGGGAGCCGGATCGGTGACGGTGATATGCGTAGGTGGATGGGAATCGCGGACGCTACCGTCACCATCGGCTCCTGGGGCTGAACTTACATCGCCTGGGGTTGTGCTGGACTCTTCCTTAGGGGCTGCATTGGATGACGTCGATACCGCCGAGGTTCGCCGATCTGTCGCTGGCCGATTAACGGCACTCTGGCCTTCCGATTGAGCGAACACCACCGCCGGCGCTAGCGCTACGGCCAACAGCACCGCAAATCTCGCCAAAACTTTCAGGCCCATGGCGCAAATGTATCACAGGAGACGCTGTATTTCCCATCATTGCCGCCAGTCCTGAGCCATCCCGCAGCTCACACGGAGCCATAAACTTATGCATCGTAAAAGCCCTTGGTCTGAGCGGCTGGTCTTGTCCGGCCCTACTTGGCCTCGTTGATCGAGTCGATGTGAACGCTTTTCTTATCAGAGTCGGCGGTGGCCGAGATGGTCACGTGTTCGCCATAGAACGGCTTCACAGCATCTGGATTTTCGATGGACCAGACCGCTTTCTTTTCTTCGTCTACGAAGACCGGGGCCGAACCCATCTCATTGATACACTTTTTCACGCAGGCCGCACCTGAACCAGCGTGCTTGGCGCCGCACATGGAGTCGGAGATCCAACCGTTGATCTTTGTGGAATCCGCGGCGCCGGCCGCGATAGTGGTGAGGGAGAAACAAGCTGCCAACAGGGCTATACGCTTCATGAGAATCCTCCAGGGGAATGGGGAATCGTCTTTCGGCCTTTATCATCCTCCATTTTGCCTCAATTGGGCAAGAAGACTGAGACTCAGGGTTTCGCCGGGTAGGAATACTGCCCGTGCGCCTCTTGCCGGGCAGGCAGGCTGGCCCGCCGGGCATCCACATTCTTCAGCACCGCCTCGTAACGCTGGGCAGCGGCAGAAAACCGGTTGATCAGCTCTGAGGTCTTGATCAGAAACCACGGATTCTTCTCCCGGATCGCCTGCAAAATGGGAGCAACCTTAGCCAAAAGGAAGAAGCCCTCGGCGTTGCAATCTACAAACAGTTCCGCTGAGACTGCCCCATGCAATACCAGCGCCGCAGCCATCTCCCAGTAGGTGAGCACCTGGCGCAGCCACGCGTTGTGCGGGTCGGCGGGGTTCTCCGCCACGGCAAAAAACTCCTCGGCAGTGGCCGGCCAAAATTCGCCCGTCATCCACGCGCGCGCCTGACGCATCACCGTTTCGGTGCGCAATTCATAAAGTTTGAGAATAATGTCGGCATCGGCCGGTGTTGCGAGCATTCGTTCCATCGTTGGTTTCTCCGCTGACTCATACTAACGGATTGAGCCGGTATCCGCTGGAATGCCTGTTAAGCGGCGTTAGCCTTCGCCGGCTTCGCGGGAGTGCGCTTCTCGCGGGTGCCCCACCCTCGCCGCGTCTTTGTTTGTGCGGCTAGGGTGGGATACCACGAACCTCTACCAGTCCAATCCGACAGCAGCGGAGACTCTTTCCGTTCTCCAATTAGGCAGGCTGCAGTTCCTTCTTGCCGTCCTTCTTCGCAGCTTTCTCCACCACCGGCCCATGCGTCTCAACCGTCGGCAAAGGCGGCGCGTCGCCGATCCGCTTTGAATAGCTGCATACCACTGCGCCTTCCGCAGGCTCGGCTGCCTTGACAGCTTTCTTGGCTGGGCGCTTCTTCGGCGCAACTTCCTCTTCAGCCGACTTCTTCTTGTTCGGACATTCAAGGAAAATCCCCGACCGCAGCGTCTTCTCCACCAGATACGGGCTTCCGCACTCCGGGCACTTCTCCGCAACGGGTTTCAAATTCGAGGTGAAGTCGCACTTCGGATAATTCGTACAGCCCCAGAAGATGTTGCCTCTTCGCGCCTTGCGTTCAGCCAGGTCGCCTACGCCACACTTCGGGCACTTCAATCCCTCAATTAAATTCTGCTTGACGTATTTGCATTTTGGATAACCGGAGCAGGAGACAAACTCTCCATAACTCCCCTGGCGCAACACCAGAGGCTTGCCGCATTGCGGACAGTCTTCGCCTGTTGGCTTGGGCACGGCCTGCTTCTGCTGCTGCTTGCTGCTCAGCTTGCGGAAGGTTTTGCATGGCGGATCTTCATTGAATCCAGGGCACGACATGAACATTCCAAACGGCCCGCGCCGCAACACCATCACCCGCCCGCAGTTATCGCAATACTCCTCGGCCTCGGTGGCCTCTTGCCCTTCGGGAGTATTCATGTCCGGCTTGGCTGCCGTGTTTTCCTTGGTGAATGTGCAGCTCGACTTATCCTTCTTGTTATAGGCGGAACACGCAAAGAAGGTGCCGAACTTACCCCACTTCAATAACAAGGGTGAACCGCAAAGGTCGCACTTTTCTTCCGTCTTCTTCTCCATGCGCTTGATGTCACGCATGTTCTTTCCGGCATCTTTGAGTTCATCCTCAAAGTAGCCATAGAAGCCATTGAGCAGTGTGATCCACTTTTCCGTGCCTTCTTCGATCTCGTCCAGTTCCTCTTCTAGCTTGGCCGTGTATGCCACGTCGAAGATGTACGGAAAACTCTCCACCAGCAGGTCGCAAACTACCATCCCAATTTCGGTGGGATAAAACCGCCCGGCAATCTTGGTCGCGTACTCGCGATCCTGAATTGTGTTGATGATCGACGCATAAGTCGAAGGACGCCCAATGCCCCGCTCTTCCAAGACCTTCACGAGCGATGCTTCGTTGTAGCGCGGAGGCGGCTGGGTGAAGTGCTGTTCATGCTCCAATTTCTCCAACTCCAGCTTCTTCACGTTGTCCAGGTTGGGCAGCTTATTGGAGGCCTCATCGTCGTCGTCCTTCTTATCTTCCAAAACTTCGTAGATCTTCAAGAATCCGTCGAATCGCACGACCGAACCGCTAGCTCGAAAATCATAGGTCTTGCCAGTCTGCGAACTGACAGCTGCAATCTTCGCCGAGGTTACGTCAAAGATCGCAGGCATCATCTGCGAGGCCACAAACCGCTGCCAGATCAGCCGGTAGAGCTTCAATTGCTCTTCGGTCAAATAGCGCGCAACCGACTCCGGTGTCCGCGAAGCATCGGTAGGCCGAATCGCTTCGTGCGCATCCTGCGCGGCCTTCTTGCCCTTGTACACGTTCGGCGTCGCCGGCAAATACTGCGCTCCCAATTGTTTGCCGATCCACTCACGCGCTCCTGCAACCGCCTCCGGCGCCACGCGCGGCGAGTCCGTTCTCATGTAAGTGATCAGACCGGTTGTGCCTTCGTCGCCGAGATCGATACCCTCATAGAGCCGCTGTGCCACGCCCATCGTCCGTCGCACATTGAATCCCAGCTTGCTGGCTGCATCGCGCTGCAGTTGGCTTGTGATGAATGGAGCCGATGGCCGCCGCTGCTTTTCTGTGGACTGCACCGAAGCCAGCGACCATTGCGCCTTATCGAGCGCTGCAACCACCGCCTTCATCGACGCCTCATCCGACAGTGCATTGGAGATGAACTGGTCTTTCCCGTCTTTGTCTTGACCGTTCGCTACGCGCGCAGGCTCTCCGTCGATTCCCACAAAGCGCGCCTTGAAGCTCTTGTCCGCCTGCTTGTCGGGGTGCAGCAGAGCATCCAGCGTCCAATTCTCCACCGGAACAAACGCGCCGATCTCGCGCTCACGCTCGACGATCAGCCGCACCGCCACTGTCTGCACGCGGCCGGCCGAGAGCCCCCGCCGCACCTTATCCCACAAGAGCGGTGAAATCTGGTAGCCCACCAGACGATCTAGAATGCGCCGCGTCTGCTGCGAGTCCACGAGATTCTGATCCAGATCCCGGGCATGCTTAAAGGCTTCCTGCACGGCCTTCTTCGTGATCTCGTTAAAGGTCACGCGGCGAATCTTCTTCCGCTCCTTGGCCGTCGTCCCCAATTGCAACGCAAGATGATAAGCAATCGCCTCACCTTCGCGGTCCGGGTCAGGCGCCAGAAAGATCTCGTCAGCCTTGGCCGCAGCACGCTTGAGTTGCGCGACCACTTTCTCCTTGCCGGGAGAGACGATCAGCGTCGGCTCGAAGGTGCGATTTTCCAGCTCCACGCCGATATCGTTCTTCGGCAGGTCCATGATGTGCCCCACCGATGCCAAAACCTCAAAGCCTTTGCCCAGATACTTCTCGATCGTCTTGGCCTTGGCGGGCGATTCGACGATCACTAGTGATTTGCTCATTGCCATCCTTGTTTCCAATTACGATACCAGTCCCACTCTATCCTGTCTGGCCTTTTGACTCGAAAGAGGGGCACTCCGTTTTCTTCCCAGGTTGTCCAGTCCCAGCCAGCTCAAAACAGCCGTCTTCCCCGTTCGGGGAAAATCAACCGCAAGAGTTGCAAGCTACCACGGAACACCGTGCCGTTTCCAGTTGCAGATTGTTCTTTTTTGTCTATTGTCCCATTTCCGAGGCGCGTCAGGCACAATTGCACTCCAGCACTTCTCCCGCAAAGCCTTTGTTGCGCTCTCGCTAAGACATGTTTCTGGAAGGAAAACGTGATCCCGAGCGCTGTTTCGGAGAAAATGGAAATCTATCACATCGTCCGTACATAGTTTTTTCCCGGCAACTGACGAATCCGCCCCGTAATCTCCAACTCGAAGAGCGCCATGAACACCTCCGAAGAGGTCAATTGCGTCTCCAGCACTTCAAGAATCTCGTCAATCTGCAAGGCCGAGTCGCTGCGGAGAACCTCTAGCACGATGGACTCCTCAGGCCGCAACACCGGATCAGGCAATAGAGATGCGGTCGTCGCGGATTTGGATTCAACCGGCGCATCGGCCTCCAGTTCCAGGCGCACCTGCGAAGTCAGATCCTCCCATACATCCTCCCACGTCGCCACCAGCTTGGCCCCCTGCTTAATCAGCGTGTTGGGAGTCCACGATCCTTTGCTGGTCACGTTGCCCGGCACTGCGAAGAGGTCCCGATTCTGCTCGGCGGCACAACGTGCGGTCACGCGCGTGCCGGAGTTCTCCGCTGCCTCCACCACAAGCACCGCTATGCTTAGTCCACTCAAAATACGGTTGCGGCGAGGAAAGTTCTGTGGCGCCGGAAACGTCCCCATCGGCAACTCGCTGATAATCGCCCCGCCCAGAGCCAGAATCTCCTCCGCCAGCTTCTTGTTTTCCTTGGGATAGACCACGTCGATGCCCGTGCCCCACACGGCCACTGTGGGCATGCGCGCGGCCAGCGCGCCGCGATGCGCGCAGGAATCGACGCCCCGCGCCATGCCGGAGATGATCAGTAGCCGCCGAACGGCCAGATCCCGCGCCAGCATCTCCGCCATCCCCGAGCCATAAGGTGATGGGTGACGCGTGCCTACAATCGCAATTCCCGGCCGGTCCAGCAGCCCCGTTGCGCCACGCACCCACAGCACCGGCGGCGGATCATAGATCTCCTTCAGCCTCTCTGGATACTCTGGGCAACCGTAAGTCACCACCGTTGCCCCTTGCGCGGCTACTCGCGCCCATTCTTCCTCGGCCGCCTGCCGCGCCTTGCCGTCAAAGATGAACTGCGCGGCTTGTGCGGGAAACCTCAGTCCTTCAAGCTCGGTCAGTGTCAAAGAAAAAATCTGGCTCGCAGTTTGCAGCTTTTTGACGGCTTCCAAGATTCGTTTTGGACCCAACCCCGGCGCCAGCACGAGCGCGAGCCAGGCAAGGCGGTCTTCATCGAGTTGGGGCGTGGCTTCCGTAGTCGTTTCTTGGGGCAATATGGTCATGGTTTGATCCGTCTGTCCTGAAACTGCACACTCCGGCTTTTCCTCACAGGAGACGAGAGCAAGCAGACTTTGGTGATTTCGCCAACACTACCGTGATCAAACTCCCCTGTCAAGGCGGACGTAGTGGCGCTGAGGATGCTCCCGGCGAAATGCCTCCTCCCCAAAAACCAGTTTCAAGGAAGTAGTCTAATGAAGACTGTGAGTTCCCTGTCCCAATCCCGTCAGCGTGTTGCCGCTATTGGCTTCCTCAATCCCGCGCCCCTGATGTGGGACTTCGAGCACCCGCCTCTGAACGCACAGCTCGCCCAGCGCTACCAGATCGACCGCATGAGCCCGGCAGAGTGCGCCGTCAGGCTTGCATCGGGCGCGGCAGACATTGGACTCGTTCCCATCGCCGCATTGGCCACCACTCCCGGCCTGCGCATCCTGCCCGGCTGCACCATCGCCTCCAAGGGTCGTGTACGTTCGCTGCTACTGGTTCGTCGCGCCAGTCAACCTCTCCAGACCCTACGTTCGGTAGCAGCCGACATTGCCAGCCGCACCACACTGGCCCACGCCCGCATCCTCTTCCACCACTGGAACAACCCGGACGTTCCCTTCATTCCGCTCGTCGCCGACCTCAACGCCATGCTGGCACTGGCAGACGCCGCTATCCTCATCGGCGACCCCGCCCTGCTGGCCCTCGAAGAACGCGCCAACCGCTTCGAACGCACCGGCGAACTCCTCGTCTACCACGACCTCGCCCACGAGTGGCGTACGCTTACCGGCCTGCCCTTCGTCTCTGCAGTCTGGTGCACCAACGTCTTGGACAATCCTTCAATCGAGAGCATCGCAGCGGATTTGAACCAATCCCGCATCCATGGCCTCCAAAACATCGATGCGCTGGCCGCCGAGTGGTCCCGCCGCATCCCTATCCCCGAAGAAACCATCCGAGCCTACCTCATCTCAAATATCCACTACAACCTCGACGAAGAATGTATCGAAGGGATGAGAGTCTTCTTCCGCCTGGCCGCCGAGGTCCGCGTCCTGCCCGAGTACGGCCTCTCTGTTGCTGCATTCGAAGACGATATGCTGCCGAACGCCGGATAGCCCCTTCGCATCTCTGAGTTTGTTGTGCTGGACAGGGTGCCTATTTATCTACAGTCTTTCTTGTCTTGCTGTTGAAAAAAGGAGATTACCGATGGTCACATATGGAGATTACGTATAATATGGGTACTTTGGTCTCGGATCGTCGAGTACCACACAAGAAGAGAGAAACCATGAAGGCAAGATCTGTTTTCTCATGTTTCATATTCTTTCCGTTATTCTGCGCAACCTGTGTCACGGCGCCTGCGCAGACCGCTAAGCACACTCCCTCCTCGCGCCAGCAAACTGCAGACTCAGAGGCCCGCAATCAGCTCGAAACTTACCTTGCGGAGTTCCAAGGCGATCCTAAAGACGCTTCCCTGCGCAGCAAGATCATTGAGCTGGCCAAGAGCTTGACTCCCGCTCCCGCTATCTCTCAACTTGCGCAAGATGATTTTGCCAGGGCCGTCTCGCAGATGTCCGCCGCCTCTTCCGCGGATGACTTCGAAACTGTGGGGCAGTTGTTTGAGCAGGTCGCTATCCTGGCTCCCTGGTTCTCCGATGCTTACTACAACGCTGCCTCCGCCTACACCAAGGCCAATGAGTACGACAGCGCCCGGCGCAATCTTGCGCTTTATCAGGCAGCCGCGCGCCCAGGCGTTGACACCCGGAATCCGGAGGTGCTGCGGCGCGAGCTTGATCGCAAACAGGCCTTGCAGTTCCAGCAGATTGTGCAGCAGTTTACTGCCAATCCCACCGACGCCACACGTATGCATCTCATCCAGATGGCCCAGGCCATGGGAACTCAGCCTGAGATCCCCGAAGAGGCTCGAGGTCATTACGTGATGGCCGTCGTGTACGGAAACTCGGCGAGCGATAGCACCGACTACGAACGTGCAATCACCGAGTACAAGGCAGCCTTGCTGGTCGCTCCCTGGTGGGGAGACGCTTACAAAAAACTGGCCGGTGCGCAGACACTCGCGGGCCACTATGACGAGGCCATTACCAACTTGATCTTCTACCAGGCCGTCCAACCATCCGAAGCTCGCGCCACGCAGGACGAGATCTACAGACTCAAGGCTCTCGGCCGCCGGGCTGCGGATGAGGACGCGAAGAAACAAACGGAAGAGCAGCGGCTCAAACTCGCACAGGAGCAACAGCAAAAGGAACGCGCTTTGATCGACTCCATGAAGTTTACCATTGAGGGAAGCTGGTATCTGGTCACTGCGCCGACTGGATACTTCGTCGGCGGTGAGTCCAATCCCCAATGCGACTATATTGTCAAACATAACGCCGGGCGATGGGAGATCAAAAACAAATGCGCTCCATCGAAACGATCGATCGATGATATCGACGTCCCACCCAGGCAACTCAGTTTCAAGCTCACGGGACGAGACGCAGCATTCCCATTCTCAGAGGTGATGGTCACTTTGTCGCTCTCGAGCGATGGGCAAACCTTGGATGGTCGAGCTGTCACCTACGACAAAAAATTCGCTATCTTCGGTGACAACCCAGTCCGCTGGATGCGTAGGAAGTGATAAAGAAGAATTAAACGCCTACCACCAGCTAACTCGCAAAAAGGCCGGCCCGCGAAGCGGACCGGCCTGCTAACTCCGCGAACGCCGCTGCTTCTAGATCTCCCACCGCAGCAGCACAGCTCCCACGCTGAAGCCCGCACCTACCGCGGCCATAAGCACCAGGTCGCCCTTCTTCATCTTGCCTTGCTCAACCGCGGTCTCCATGGCCAGAGGAATCGTTCCCGCCGACGTGTTGCCGTACTTCTCAATATTGATGATCACGCGATCCCGGTCCATACCCAGCCGGTCCGCCGTCGCCGTAATGATCCGCATGTTGGCCTGGTGAGGAATAAAGCAGCCAAGATCCGCGCCCGTCACACCGTTGCGCGCAAGCACCTTGGTTGTGGCCTCCAGCATCTTGCGCACGGCAAACTTGTAGACCGCCTGGCCATCCTGGTAGATGTAGTGCATCTTCTTGTCCACGGTCTCATGGCTTGCAGGATTCAGGCTTCCGCCGGCCTTCAGGTTCAGCACCGCAGCGCCCGACCCGTCGACCTCGTGCGCATAGTCGATGAAACCGATCTCGCCCTCTTCGCAGGGCTCCAGCAACACCGCCCCGCCGCCGTCGCCAAACAGCACGCAAGTGGTCCGGTCGGTGTAGTCGGTCATTCTCGTATTGGCGTCCGCGCCGCAGACCAGCACCTTTTTATGTGCCCCGCTCTCGATCATCTTCACGCCCGCCTGTAGCGCAAACACAAACCCCGAGCAGCCCGCCGAAACATCAAAACCCCACGCGCCTTTTGCCCCGATCTTGTCCTGCACCAGGCAGGCCGTCGCCGGGAACATCATGTCCGGTGTCACCGTGCCCACGATGATTACTTCGACCTCGGTAGCCGGAATACCCCGCGCCGCCAGGCACTTCTTGGCCGCTTCGGTGCAGATGTCGCTCACGCCCAGCCCTTTGGCCAGCACATGCCGCTCGCGGATTCCCGTACGTTCGAGAATCCATTCGTTCGAGGTTTCAACCAGTTTTTCGAGGTCTTGATTGGTCAGAACTTGCGGGGGAACGTAGGTTCCGAGCGCCGTGATCTTTGCGCGGCAGCCCACTACGGGGCGAACACTGAGGGTCAATGCATTTCTCCTTGCGGCTTAATCTTCGCGGTTTGATTCTTGAAACCTGGGAAATCTTTGGAACCTGGGTGCCCCAGGTCCGGATTCTTGGACCTGGGATTCCAACTTCCCCACAAAACTGTCATCCTGAGCGGAGCATCAAAATCGGACCGTCATTCTGAGCGAGCGCAGCGAGTCGAAGAACCTACTTTTGCTCTTTCCGCTTCAATCCCTATCGGGCTGGTCATTCGGCCCAAAACACGCAAAAAGCGCCGGGTGACCTACTGCACACGCATTAGCCCGTTACCGTTGCTTCCTTCCGGACCTGGCGGGGTTGGCGGGATTACGTCGCGTAGGACCCGGCACTTGCTGATTCTACCACCCCAAGACCGGGGATTCGATCTCCTACGTTCAGAGATGAGTGCCTCTCTCCCGTCCTTCCCGCAACTGTCCAATCCGAAAGAGGCCATAACAGCATTTCATGACTGTCCAGACGGCGCGTTGATCCGCTTGCATCAACCGAGATTTCGCGTCATCGTTGCCCTTCCCAGGCTCATCAGCATTTCGGCATCCGGTCTTCTGAGGCCACCGGAAGTCAGAGCAGAACAGACCAGATTGTAATCTGAGGTTCTGCAACGATAGACTCAGCACTTTTCCTTAGCAGTGCAGCGAACGACTCCTTTGATTCCAAAGGACAGTGAACAAGAGAATCCGTCGAAAGTAGTCATCCTTGTTTGTTTCGACCATCGTGATTCGAGATGCTACGAGTGCCGCCCCCTGGCCGCAAAGAGCGCCGAGAGAGCGTTTTGAAGAATAGGACCGCGCCCGTGCAGCTCTTGAATTCATCAAAACGCAACTCCTGGGAAAGTCTGATATGCCTTTGAGCCTTGATCGCTACCCGGAGACACAGATTTACAAGAAGCATACGGCCTTGAAGCGCCTCGGCATCATCGCCGGGTTCGCGATCTTGATGATCCTGCTGGCGACAGCAACCTTGGTCCTCCGGCGCCAATTGCTCATTCAGATCGCCTATCAGGATTGGGTCACACACACGCGGCTGGTGATCTCCGAATTGAACCAGACGGAATCGCTCCTCAAAGACGCCGAAACTGGTCAGCGCGGCCTTCTCTACACAAGCGACGTGAAGTATCTGGCGCCCTACGACCTCGCGATTGTCCAGGTCCAACGGCACATCGACCACCTCGCAGAATTGACCGCGAACAACTCCCGTCAACAGGCAAGGATTCCTGAGTTGCGCAGCCTGACCCAGGCAAAGCTCGCTGAGCTCGGTAAAACCATCTCTCTCCACTTTTCAAACCGTCCTGAAGAAGCCAGGGCGCTGGTGATATCGGATCAAGGATTTGTGGTGATGAACAAGATCCACGACCTCATCGCCCAAATGGAGCAGGAAGAGACCTCCCTCGAATCCTCCCAGAACGTCACATTGCGCAAAAGTATCCGTGTTACGATCGCTTTCATCTATTCGGCCAGCCTCCTCGGCGGCCTGAGTTTAGCCCTTCTGGCATACTTCATCCTCTTCGAGTTGAATCTTCGCGAAAGCCATCTACGTGAGATATGGAAACGCGAGGAATGGTTCAGAGTGACTGTCAACTCCATCGGCGATGCCGTAGTCTGCACGGACTCCCATGGGAATATCACATTGCTCAATCTGGTCGCGGAGAGACTGACCGGCTGGTCGCAGCAGGAAGCCAATGACCATTCCATGGATGAAGTGTTGCTTCTTGTGGATCCCGTGACCCGCAATGCAATCGCCAATCCAATGAAAACGGCCGTTCAACAGAACCGGTCCGGTCACCTGCCCTTGAACTCCATCCTCATCCACCGGGATGGACGTGAAATCTTCATAGAAGACACCGCCGCCCCCATTCACAACCGCAAGGGAGAAATTACCGGATCGGTCATCGTCTTCCATGACGTAACGACTGCGAGGGCATTAGCGGAACAGACCCTCCATGCCTCCCAGCACGATTTTCTCACCGGCCTGCCCAACCGAATGCTTCTCAACGACCGACTTGGCCAGGCGATCGCCCTTGCGCAACGTCACAATGGCCATATTGCTGTTCTGTTCCTCGATCTCGACGGCTTCAAGCACATCAACGATTCTTTGGGACACGTGATCGGCGACAGGGTGCTCCAATCCGTTGCAGGACGCTTGCAGCAGCATGTTCGCATACCTGACACCGTGAGCCGGCAGGGAGGGGATGAATTCGTGCTTCTGCTCCAGGAAGTTCAAAGACCGGAAGATGCGGCCATTACTGCGAGGAGAGTGTTGCGCGCGCTGTCAGAGGCTCATTCGATCAACCAGCACGACCTTTTTGTCACAGCGAGCATCGGCGTGAGCATGTATCCCGACGACGGATTGGATGCAGAGACACTCTTGAAAAACGCCGACACCGCAATGTACCAGGCAAAAGAAAGTGGGCGTCAGTGCTACAGATTCTTCAAACCTGTCATGAATACACACGCCGTGGAGCGGCAATCGATCGAGGAGGATCTGAGGCGCGCCCTGGAACGAAATGAATTCAAACTGCATTACCAGCCAAAGCTCAATATCGGAACGGGAGCCATTACAGGGGTCGAAGCGCTGCTCCGCTGGACGCATCCAACTCGTGGGCGCATTCCCCCGCTCAATTTTATTCGAATAGCGGAGGACTCCGGTCTCATCTTGCCCATCGGCGCCTGGGTTCTGCGGGAAGCATGTACCCAGGCCCGCGCCTGGATCGATCAGGGGCTACCTCCTACGAGCATGGCTGTGAATGTTTCGGCTGTCCAGTTTCGGGACGAGCACTTCCTGGAAGGCATCTTCGCGACTCTCACCGAGACTGGCCTTGACCATGGATCTCTTGAACTGGAGTTGACCGAAAGTGCGCTCATGAAACAGCCCGAACTTGCGGCCTCCATCCTGAAAAGCCTTAGGAACAAAGGGGTAGCGGTCTCGGTCGATGACTTCGGCACGGGTTACTCCAGCTTGAGTTATCTCAAAAAGCTTCCGCTCGACATCTTGAAGATCGATCAGTCGTTTGTTCACCAACTCGACCAGAATCCTGACGATGCGGCTATCGCCATCGCGATCATCAGCATGGGCCAAAGCCTAAACCTGCGGATCATCGCCGAGGGAGTCGAGACCCCTGAAGATCTGGCATTCCTGAAGGCGCACGGTTGTGACGAGGCGCAAGGATTCTATTTCAGCCGCCCAGTCCCCGCCGAACAATTCTCCCGCTTGCTCACCCAGCCGCCGTTCCACGTGATTCCTGCGTTGGTATGATCTGCGCTATGTGCATCGCGCAGTGACCTACCAGCTCCAATTGAGACAAGTTGAAGAAAGTTGCAGATAGGTCCTCGTCCGATCCCAGCCATAGAAGCTTGCGGCAGTCAGACGGCGAACCTTACACCCCGGTACAATGAAGCTGTGAGCAAAAACTCCCCACCCGCGCCCCCCACTGTGGGCTTCATCTCCCTGGGCTGCCCCAAAAATCTCGTCGACTCCGAGGTGATGATGGGCCTGCTCAACCGTGCAGGCGCGCGGCTCACCAATAATCCCGAAGAGGCCGAGATCCTCATCGTCAACACCTGCAGCTTCATCGACACAGCCAAGCAGGAGTCGGTCGACACCATCCTCGAAATGGCCCGCCACAAGACCTCCGGCTCGGCAAAGAAGCTCATCGTCGCCGGTTGCCTGGTCGAGCGCTATCGCGACGAGATCCGCAAGAGCATCCCCGAGGTCGACGCAGTAGTGGGCACCGGCGAGCTAGAAGCGATCCTCGAAGCCGTCGGCCTCGCCGCCCCCGCCACCATCTCGCCCTTCAACATCCTCACCGGCCAATCCGCCGCGGCCCGGCCCGGCAAGGAATCCCAGGCCGGCACGCACCAGCACGCTCTTGAAAATCCCCGCACGGAGGGAGCAGGGGCCTTCAGGCCCCTGAATGGCATCCCGCAATCGACGAGGGCTTTAGCCCCGGACACCACCTCCCGCCCTGAAGGCGACCTCCGCGAACAACAAGGCCGCTTCCGCCGCGACGACTGGCAAGGCGCAACCCACCTGCTGCCTACCTACCTCTACGACGAAAACACTCCGCGCTTTCTGACTACGCCCAAATCCTCGGCCTACATCAAAATCGCCGAGGGCTGCGACCACCCCTGCTCCT
>CAYVMS010000006.1:0-42635 GCA_964452615.1 uncultured Occallatibacter sp. | reverse complement strand
GGCAACAAGAATCACTCCGTTCGACTCGACCTGACAGGCTTTGCTGACAACAAAACGGCTCTGGGCGTGAAGGTGGAGATCTTCGCCAACGGCCAATGGCAGAAGTGGGAGTTGGCCGGAGCGTCGGGCTATCAGACGCAAGGGCCGCCGCAGATTCTCGTGGGCTTAGGCGATGCAGAGGGTGTCGATCTGCTGCGCATTCTCTGGCCTACGGGCGTGCTGCAGGACGAGATTGATCTGCCTCATCAGCCGGTGATTGCGATGAAGGAGGCCGACAGGCGTGGCAGTTCGTGCCCGGTGCTCTTTGCCTGGAACGGCCACAAATACAAGCTCGTCACGGATGTGATTGGCGCGGCGGTTGTGGGACATTGGTTCACGCCTACGCGGCGCAACACGCCGAATCCCGGCGAGTGGATCAAGGTGGACGGCGCGCGACTTGCGCCTGTGAATGGAAAGCTGAGCCTGCGTTTCATGGAGCCGATGGAGGAGGTCAATTACATTGATCAACTGCGGCTGGTTGCGGTCGATCACCCGGAAAATGTCGAAGTCAATCCCAATGAGCGATTCCTCGACGATCCGCCGTTTGCATCGGGGCGCGTAGTGGCAACTGCAGGCGCGCAGTTGCCCGTCGGTGCGTGGGATGGCCAAGGACGCGATGTGCTTGATCAGGTGAGCCGGCGCGATCACACATTCGCGAGTGGCTTCACTCCGCTGCCGTATGATGGCTTTGCGAACCCCCATGCTCTTACACTCGATCTGGGACCGCTGGACACGCAGTCCCCGCTGCGCCTCTTGATGACCGGCTATGTGAATTACTTCAGCGCGACATCGCTCTATGCCGCGTGGCAGGCAGGCATCAAACCGATCTCGCCTTATGCCGAGGCGCTCGTGCCCGACGGGGCGGATTGGAGATGGCAACGCATTGCGGACGATGTAGGTTTTCCCGCGGGCCTTGAGCGCACGATTGTGGTTGACCTCACGGGCAAGCTGCCTGCTGGTGCGCGGCGCATCCGCCTCGTTACCAATCTCGAGATTTACTGGGACCAGGTGCTGATCGATCAAAGCAACGGCGCAGAGGCAAAGACAGAGGAGGTTCCGCTGACCGGCGCGACGCTGCATTTTCGCGGCTACCCAACGCAAATTGAGGGCGCAAGCCCTGGCGATCTCGACTACGAATATGATCGCGTGAGTTTGACGGGACCATTCCAGCGTCAGCGCGGCAGCTACACGCGCATGGGCGATGTGACAGCACTGTTGAAGAGCATTGATGACCGCTATGTCATCTTCGGCAGCGGTGAAGAGATTGCGGCTGAGTTTGACGCGACTCAACTGCCAGTTCTCGCTCCGCACTGGAAGCGCGATTACTTTTTCTATGCCAACGGATTCGTCAAAGATATGGACTGGTGGGACGCATCGCCATTTACAGTTGCGCAGTTGCCGTTTCATGCGATGAGCTCCTATCCCTATCCGCCGAATGAAAAATTTCCGGACGATTCGAATGCATTGGAATACCAATTGAACTGGAACAATCGCTTCGACTCTGGCGAACCGGTGCGCTCGTATCGATTCGACTACAAGCTGTCGCCATCGACTCCGATAAACGATATGGAGACGGTCTCTCCAGCGGCGGCGCGTCCATGAACGATGTTGTGCTTGAGTCGGCCACGCGGCAGCTTGAGTTGTTGCGGTCGGGTGAGCTTTCCGTGGCGGAGTTGGCCGAGGCACACATCGAGCAAATTACCAGGCTCAATCCTCAGTTGAATGTATTCGCCGACTTCGATGCGGACCGCGTGCGGGAGCGAGCGCGGAAGCACGATGCGTGGCGAGGCACCCGATCCCGCAGACCGTTATTCGGATTGCCAGTGACCGTGAAGTCATCGATCGCAACGCGAGGTTTCAACTGCGAGATTGGCAGCCTGCTCCACAAGGGCGAAATTCCGACTGAAGATGCGGTCGTCGTTGCGCGCCTTCGCGCAGCCGGAGCGCTGATTATGGGCACGACGAATTGCCCGGAGTTTCTGATGGCCTACGAGACCGCGAATCTGCTGCACGGGCACACGCGGAACCCGTGGGATCTCGAACGGACGCCGGGCGGATCAAGCGGCGGCGAGTCGGCGGGTATCGCGGCGGGGCTTTCGGCGGCTGGTCTGGGCAGCGATAGCGGAGGGTCGGTGCGCGTGCCTGCGCATTTTACCGGCATCTGTTCGCTCAAGCCTACGCCGGGTCGCATTCCCGGCCGTGGCCATCTGCCGCCGTGCGTGGGTCCGTTCTCGATTCTCGGCGCGATTGGGCCGATGGCGCGCACCATGGCCGACGTAACGATGCTTTTTCGCACGCTCAGCGGCCAGGACCCGCACGATCCGGTGAGTCCGCCGGTTACGCTGCGCGAGCCTTGTTTTGAGGAATTGCGCACGAACACGATTGGATACTTCGAGGATGACGGCCTTGTGCCGGTGACGCCGGAGACGCGCGCGGCGCTGCAGGCTGCGGCGACTGCGCTCCGCGATGCAGGCTTTCGCGTTGAGCCTTTCAGGCCGCGCACGCTCGAGCCGCTGCGCCAGTTGTGGTGGAAGTTTTTTGTTCAGTGCGGTGCAATGTTTTATGCGCCGGCGATTCGCGGGCGGGAACAACAACTAAGCCCCATCTTCAACGAGTTTCTCAGCTTCTCAGAGTCCGTACCGATGTTGACGGCCACCGAGTTGCTGA
This sequence comes from uncultured Occallatibacter sp., assembly GCA_964452615.1. Taxonomy (GTDB): domain Bacteria; phylum Acidobacteriota; class Terriglobia; order Terriglobales; family Acidobacteriaceae; genus Telmatobacter. Next base: position 39,929 of record CAYVMS010000006.1, on the reverse strand, counting down.
ATGCATGGGCTGAGTTGGACGTATTGCGCTCAAAGTCGCTTGAGGAGATGAGCGCATATCCGGTGCTTTTGTGCCCGGTGGCCAGCATTCCTGCATTTCGTCATGGCGAACGCGAGTGGCTCATTGACGGCCAGGCAGTGAAGTATCTCGATGCCGTGCGGCATACGCAGTGGTTCAACGCGCTGGCCGCGCCGTCTGCGGTGGTGCCCGTCGGCCGCTCACCTGAAGGCCTGCCAATAGGCGTGCAGATTGTCGCCCGGCCCTTTTGCGACGAGACTGCGCTGGGAGTTGCAGCGATTGTGGATGTGGCCTTTGGCTACAAGCCGCCAGCTATCGCGCGACCGTAGCCAATTTCCGATCAAGTATTTCCGTTACAAGAAGTTGCAAACAGCCGTTCCGAAACTGCGGCAAAGTGAGATCGGGAAGCATTCATCTCCACCTTTAGGTGGAGGCGTTGGGCACATTGCCGCGGTAGCCTGATCCTGCCGCTTCCCCAGAAACGGAACGAAGAAAGTGCGCGAGAACTGGCACGAACGATTTGCCGAATCCCCCGATTGCCTGAAGAGCGCAGGACGCCAACAGACGACGGTGCCCGTGCTGGATCTGGAGATCGGCGGCGGCGCATTCGTCACCATGGCTGGGCCCTGCTCGGTTGAGACGGAGTTCCAGTTGATGGCCACGGCCAACCATGTGCGCCGGGCCGGGGCGCGCATTCTGCGCGGCGGCGCATTCAAGCCGCGCAGTTCTCCTTACTCATTTCAAGGGCTTGGCCTGGAAGGGCTGAAAATGTTGGCCCGCGCGCGCCGGGAGAGCGGTCTGGCCATCGTCACTGAAGTCATGTCAGAAGAGGACGTGCCGATGGTGGCCGAGTACGCCGACATCTTGCAGATTGGCTCGCGCAATATGGAAAACTATGCGCTGCTCGAAGCGGCGGCGCGGTCGGGGCGGCCTGTGCTGCTGAAGCGCGGCATGGTGGCCACTGTGGCCGAGTGGTTGCGCTCGGCGCAGTTGATTCTTGATAACGGCAATCCCAACGTCATCCTCTGCGAGCGCGGCATTCGCACCTTTGAAACTGCGACGCGCAACACCTTCGATGTGGCCGCAATCGCGCTGCTCGAGCAGATCTCTCATCTTCCCGTGATCGCCGATCCGAGTCACGCGGCAGGGCATAGTGAACTGGTTCCCGCGCTGGCGCGCATTGCGGTTGCGACCGGCGCTGACGGCTTGCTGGTCGAGGTGCATCCCAACCCCGCCAAGGCGTGGAGCGATGGCGAGCAGTCGCTGGACTTTGCCGCATTCGATGCGATGATGGCGGATCTCAATCCGTGGCTTGCGGCGCGCAACTGTGGCGGACCTTCGCGGCGCAAGAGATCTCAAGTGCGATCACTGGTGGCAGTGGGATGAGTACTGTTACCAGAGTGTTTTCGATAGCCGCTGCAGTGGCATTGCTGATTCCGTTTTGCGAATCTGCGCCTAACGCGGCGCAAGGTCTTGGCTTGAAAGGCGGCTTAGCGATTGGCGCAGATGTCATCGTTACAGCAGCGCCGGTCTACGAACCGCTTGCAGCGCTGCGCGGCCCAGATCAGAATCTGGAGAGGTTTCCCAAGGGCGCGCAACTGCTGCTGATTCACGCAGGACAGGCGCAGCCTCTGTTGACGGGCTTTGCGGCTTCGGCCGATGCGAATGTTTCCTTCGATGGCAAGCGCGTGCTCTTTGCCGGCAAGCAGGCATCAGGCGATCCCTGGCAGATCTGGGAACTCACTCTGGCAGATCGCTCTGTGCGCAAATTGATTGCCGGCGCGAGTGATGGGATTCGCCCATTCTATCTGCCCGCGGGCCGCCTGGTTTATGCGCAACGCACACCGCAGGGTTTTCAACTGGAGGCTGCGGGCAAAGATGCTTCCGACCTCTTTGCGCCGATCGATTCCGACGCGGGCTCTGCGTTGCTTCCACTCTCCTATTTTGCGGGGAGCGCGGTACCTACCGATGTGTTGGCTGACGGGCGCATTCTTTTTGAAACTGGCTTCCCGCTGGGCTCAGGCTCGACTCCCGAGTTGTTCCTGGTTTACTCCGACGGCTCGGGTGTTGAGTCGTATCGCTGCGATCACGGCAAGGCCCGTTGGGGGGGGCATCAGTTGGCGAATGGCGACGTGGTCTTCACGCACGGAGCGTCACTGGCACGCTTCACTTCGCCATTGGCCCATGAGGAACCTGTTCCTGCGCCACACGCGGAGTTCGCGGGCGCGATTGCCGAAACTTCCTCAGGCGCGTGGCTGATGAGTGCACGGGCAACGGACGGAATGAATTATGCGTTGAAGCTATGGAAGCCCGGTGCTGCCGCGATGCAAACGGTGCTGGCCGAGACCGGTGAGAATCTTGTTGACCCGGTTCTGGTGGCTCCGCGCAACAGGCCGAAGCGCCATCCATCAGGTCTGCATGATTGGAGTTATGCCAATATGCTTGCGCTCGATGCGCGGCTTTCACGCGAGGGCGATCTGAAGGCAACGCCCGCATCGGTGCGGATGGAGACACTTGACGCCGGTCACGCGGTGGTCATGGGTACGGCGCCGGTCGAGCCTGATGGTTCGTTCTTCGTGAAGGCTCCCGCCGACAAGCCCATCCGTTTCTCGCTGCTCGATGACAAGGGCGCGGTGCTGCGGCAGGAGCACGGATGGTTCTGGATTCGCCGGGGTGAGCAACGCATCTGCGTGGGCTGCCACGTGGGACCGGAGCGCGCATCGGAGAATCACGTGCCTGCTGTGCTGCTGCGGTCTACAACGCCGGTTGATCTGACAGGCACAGCGCAGACAGAAGCACTAAAGCAAAAGACGCCGGGAGGGAACTAAATGATATTTCGTTATCTTCTTTTACTCGGCATTGTCTCGATGGCCGCGGCGCAAGCTACTCCGCCGGCTTCGGCGGCTTCTTCCACTCAACCCGCCCAACCGGCGTCTACCGCAAAACAGACTTCCGTCATCAAGTTTGAGGACGCTAGCGACAAAGCGGGTATCCACTTCACACACAGCTTTGGCTCGCGGCAACTGGGTTCGCTGCTTGAGGGCACTGGCGCGGGATGCATCTGGTTTGACTACAATAACTCTGGCCTTGAGTCTCTTTACGTTGTCAACGGCCGCCCGCTCGACGACTCGATGCACCCGTATCCGCTGAAAGTAAAGCCCGATCCGCTGCCGCACAATCATCTCTATCGCAACGACGGCAACGGCCACTTCACCGATGTGACGGAGAAAGCCGGACTCAATCCGGAGTTGTATGGGATGGCTGTGACGGCGGCAGACTACGACAACGACGGATTCGTCGATCTGCTCGTCACCGGTTACGGCAAGACGATTCTCTATCACAACGACGGCAATGGCCACTTCACCGACGTAACCGCAAAGGCCGGAATCAAAGTCGACGGATGGGCGATCAGCTCCACATGGCTGGACTACGACAAGGACGGATGCGTTGATCTCTTCGTGGGCCGCTACGTCAAGTTCGATCCCAAGTATCGCGCTTTTTATGCGGCCGATAACTATCCGGGGCCGCTTGACTACGAGGGCGAGACAAACAAGCTCTATCACAACAATTGCGACGGGACGTTTACGGATGTAACCGAGAAGTCAGGCATCGGCGCGTATGTTGGGCGCACCATGGGTGTTACGGCTGCGGACTTCGACAACGATGGCTGGGATGATATTTACGTAGCCAACGACCGCACAGAGAATTTTTTGTTTCACAATAAGCACGATGGAACTTTTGAAGAGATTGGCAATGATACCGGCACTGCCTTTGGACAGAACGGCGAGTCCACTTCATCAATGGGCCCTGTCTTTGCCGACTTTGAGGGACGCGGCTTGCTTGACCTCTGGGTCACCGATGGCCACTACAACCGGTTTCTGCGTAACACTGGGAAGCAGAATTTCGAGGATACGGGCGCTTCCAACGGTGTCTCGCAAACAAACGCGCAATATGTCAGTTGGGGCACGGGAGTTTACGACTTCGACAACGATGGACAGCTCGACATTCTTATCTTCCACGGCGGGCTGATTCATCTCATCCCGCAAGAACACACGCTCTTTCACGGGCTCGGGAACGGAAAGTTTGCCGATGTTTCGCGCGATGCCGGTCCGGTGCTGAGCGAGCGTACGACGGCGCGCGGGGCTTGTTTTGCCGACTACGACAACGACGGCAAGGTCGACGCTTTCGCGGTAAATCTTGGCGATAGGGGAACGCTGCTGCATAACGTCTCTGCGAATACCGGCCACTGGATTGCGATCAAGCTCGTTGGCGCCAGGACTGAGAAAACGAGAATGGGGAGCAATCGCGACGGCATCGGCGCACGCGTTGAAGTCTTCGCCGCAGGTGAGCGGCAGACGGCTGAGCGCGTGGCGGCCTCCGGCTATCTCTCGCAAGACGATGGCCGGTTGCACTTCGGTCTCGGCGCTGCAACCACTGTGGACAAGCTGATTGTTCACTGGCCCAGCGGCAGCGAGCAGATGCTGGAGAAGCTAAGCGTGGACCGCGTGATCACAGTCGAAGAGCCAAAAACAGGAGACACGAAGTGAGCCAGCGCTTTCAAACGCGGTGCGGCGCAGGACTCATAGTCTTGGGCACGGCATTGCTGGAGTTTGCGTTCTGGCCTGCAATCGATCATCCGGTGCGCGCGGAGCAAAGTGACGCTCAAAACTACGCTTCGCCACTTGAACTACTGCTCTCACCCGACGGCGCGCGGCTCTATGTGCTTTGCCAGCAGAGCGAAGAGGTGCGAGTTCTAAACGCAGCCAGCTACGCGGTGATTAAGAATATCGCTGTTGGTCGCGTGCCGCGCGGCTTTGCGCTTTCACCGGATGGCGCCCGCCTCTTTGTGACTAACTCCTGGGATGACACGCTCTCGGTGATCGATACTCACACATTGAGCGTCGCAGCAACATGGCCGGTGGGCGCTGAGCCTTCGAGCGTCGTCGAGGATCGCGCAGGCAAGCGGCTCTTTGTAGCGAATCGCATATCGAGCGATGTGGCCGTGCTCGATGCGTCGACAGGCGTCGAAGAAAAGCGACTGCTGGCCGGACGCGGCGCGAGTTATCTCACGCTTTCTCCCGATGGAAGCCGAATCTACGCGACACACATCTATCCGAATCCGCCGCGCGTACGAACTGAATTGGATAATCGCACAGCGCCCGAGTCGGAGATCGCGGTGATCGGCACAACGCGCGCCGTGGTTGTCGATCGTATGCCGCTGCACTCGATCGCGGGGGTCTTTCATCTCGCGCTTTCACCCGATGGCCGCCTTGGCGCGGTGGCCGAGTATCACCCCAAGAATCTTGTGCCGCTTGCGCATCTGGAACACGGCGGTGCATTCGATTACACGCTTACCCTCTTCGGCGCAGATGTAGGCAAGCCAGTGGAGGTACCGCTGGATGAGCTCGAACGCTATGCATCGCAGCCCTTTGGCGTGGCTGTTGCGCCGGATAAGTCGCGACTCTATGTCACGATCGGTGGCTCGGAGTGCGTTGTAGTCATCGACATTCCGCGGCTGCTGCGCTTCATTCATGCGCGCCCTCATCCGGAGTCAGGCTCGTTTGCTCAGGATCTCTCGGCCAGTGCAAGCTATGTGATCGCGCGCATCCCGGTTGGCCATAACCCTCGCGGTCTTGCGCTGACTCGCGATGGCCGCAAGCTTTTAGTTGCCAACCGCCTCGATGACACAATCAGCGTGATCGACACGAGGAACAATCGCGTGCTCTCGACGATAACTCTCGACGGGCCAAAGACTGTCTCTCCGATGCGTCACGGCGAGCAAACCTTTTACACCGCGCGCTACAGCTTTCAAGGCCAGATCGGCTGCTCCAGTTGTCACATCGATTCCACCTTTGATGGCCTTACATGGGATCTGGAACCGGATGGCTTTGGCCGCGACATCGTGGACAACAAGATGATTGAAGGCATCAAAGGTACCGAGCCTTATAAGTGGAACGGCGGCAATCCCAACATTCCGACCGAGTGCGGGCCGCGAACGGAAAAGTACTTCTGGCGTTCGGAAAACTATGACGACCTTACGCTCGCTGACTTGGCGATGTATGCGCGCAGCCTGTCGCCCCGGCCCAATCGTTGGCGGTTACCGGGTCGCGAACTTACGCCGGCCCAGGAGCGCGGCCAGGCGCTCTTTGAGCGCGGCACCGACAAATTCGGCAAGCCGATTCCCGAGAACAACCGATGCGCCTTTTGCCATAGCGGCCCCAAAGGCACTAACCAGAAGCTCTTCGATGTGGGAACGCGCAAGCCCACCGACAATTCAGGCAAGCTGAAGTCGGCTCCGCTTGATGGCATCGCACTGACTGCGCCGTATCTGCATGACGGTTCGGCGCGGACGCTCGAAGAGATTTGGACGGTCTACAACCCTGAAGACAAGCATGGACGCACCAACGATCTGACCAAGGATGAACTGAACGATTTGATTGAGTACCTGAGGACGCGATGAAGAATTCCGCATTGAGAATACTCCGCGTGATCGCAACGCTTGCCGTGGTTGGTATAGTGCTGTCGGGTCCACTGACAATGGCCGCGCAAGCGGCGTCTGCCTCACCGCAGGTGCCCGCGCCACCGCAGATGCCCCGGTACCACTTTGAGAACTTCACCACCGCAAGCGGATTACCCAATAACCATGTGTTCTCCGTGCTGGTGGATGGAAACCGCATCTGGGCTGGCACGGAAGATGGACTTGCGGTTTACGAAAATCATGCGTGGAAGACCTACAACACCAAGGATGGTTTGGCGCATCGCGCTGTGCTCTCCTTGGCGCTGGACAAGCGCACGGGCGATGTGTGGGCCGGCACCATGGGCGGCCTGAGTCGCATCTCCGCCGGGCGCATCGATAGCTACACGCAATTGACCTCGGGCTTGAGCAACGACGTGGTCTACGGCGTTGGTGTGGAAGGTGAGAACGTGTGGGTGGCCACGGCCGCAGGAGGTTGCCGCCTCAATACACGCACCGGCCAATGGACGCTTTACAACGAGCGCAACACGCCCATGACCGAGATCTGGGTCTATGCGGTCTCTGCCGCTCCTGACAAGGTTTACTACGGGGTGTGGGGCAGTGGGCTTCTTGAATACACACAAAAAACTCAGCGGTGGGATAAATACGATGACCCCGACGGCGAGAACGAAATCGTGCTCTTCAAGGACCAGGGCCTGATCCACGAAATCGTTACATCGGTGAGTTATATCGATAACATTGTTTGGGTGGCGACCTACTTTGGCGCAAGCCGTTACGATGGCCGTTACTGGCATAACTTCCTCACCAAAGACAGCGGGCTTCCCTCGAACTTTATCAACACGATTAAAGGCGTTGACGCAAATCGCGCCTGGTTCGGCACAGACAAGGGGCTGGCCTATTACGACGGCGTGAACTGGGCCGTCTATCGTCCATCGCTCAAAGACGGCAGGCCAGAGATGATGGTGCGCGACGCGCAAGGCAACGTAACACCGGTCGAGATAACAACAGCACCGGCCCACAACTATGTACTCGGCCTCGACTTTCAGGGCGACGATATCTGGGTCGCGACGGCCAAAGGGTTGAGCCACGGAATTCGACAAAAATAATAAGGAGCAGCAATCATGAATGCATTTGCGGATATTCTGGAAGCCATCGCACACGCGCCTATTGAAAAGCGGGCGATCACCAATCATGGCGTGCTCAACGAGGCTTATGCCTACGCCAAGCCGAGTTCGTTCTCACGCGGCATGAGGATCGACATCGGCGGCGTCGCCATTCTGCTCATCTCCGGCACGGCCTCGATCGACGAAAATGGCGTGAGCGTTCACATCGGCGACTTTCCCACGCAACTGCGGCGGACATTCGATAACATAACAGGTCTGCTTGCTGCGGAGGGCTGCACCTGGCACGACATCGTGCGCACCAGTTGCTACCTGAGGGACATTGATCGCGACTATGACGTTTTCAACGCCGGGCGCACCGCATTCTTCAAGGAGCAGGGTCTCGATCCGTTGCCTGCGTCCACCGGAATTCAGGCGCATCTCTGCCGCCCCGAACTGCTGATCGAGATCGAGGCCATCGCCATGTTCCGCACGGACAGGGGATCGGCCGACAAGGAGTAGTCTTTATGCGCATGGGATGGTTGTTGGCTGCGGTCTGCGCAACGGGCGCGGCCTGCACTGCTAGTCTTGGCGCGCAGGATTCGAACTCGTATTCGAGTCAGTCCGCGGTTCAGAATGACAGTTCAGTGGCGGTCACTGGCAAGGGAAGGTGCGAATGCGGCGCGCATCCGACGGGACCGCCAAGGGATCGCATGGTCATGCCTTATGCCGGCGAGCCTGCCGACCTGAGCCCGTATGCGAAGTTTGCAGCGCCCTACGACCTCAATTACATCCATCCGAACATCTACTCGGGCGCGGGACGGGACACGCCCGAGCCGAAGGATCTGACCGAAATCCGCATCGGCTTCTTCGGACCCATAGAACACAATCCTGAATCGATCTTTGGCGTGCGCATGTTGCACGGCGCGCAACTGGCGATCGAGGATGCCAACGCGCACGGCGGCTACGGCGGCAAGCCGTTCCGTCTGATGCTGCACAACGACTATGACAATTGGCAGGCGAAGGCGGTCTATGGCGAAGACCGGCCCACCGATCCTACGATCTGGGGCTCCGCATCAAATGAAGTTGTGAAGATGGTTTACGACGACCGCGACTGGGCGATCTTCGGCTCGATCAGTTCGGAGTCAACGCACATCGCTCTGCGCGTGGCTCTGCGCGCGGAGATTCCCATCGTCAACTCGGCCTCGACCGATCCCACGATTCCCGAGACCTATATTCCGTGGTTCTTTGAGGTTTTGCAGGACGACCGCGTGCAATGCCTCACTCTAGCTCGCCATATCTTTACCGAGCTTGGCATGAAGCGCGTTGCGATTCTCAGAGTTAACAGCCGGTATGGTCGCTTCGGCGTCATGAAGCTTCGCGATGCGGCGCGCAGACTGGGTCATCCGATAGTCATTGAACAAAAATATCTTCCGGGCGATACGGATTTCACGAAGCAATTGAATGTGATTCGCTCATCACGCGCCGATGCAATTGTGTTGTGGGCGGATGAGACTCAAGCGGCGGGAATCTTGAAACAGATGCGCACGGCGGGAATGAAGCAGCGAGTCTTCGGCGCGTATCGCACGCTGGGGCCCGAGTTGCTGGCCGAGGCAGGCGATGCTGCTGAGGGATTCGAGGCTGTCTTTCCCTACGACCCCACGCGCAACGATCCGAAGTGGCTGGAGTTCAACACGCGTTTTGAAGCGCGCTTCCACGAAAAGCCGGAGCAGTTTGCCGCGCTGGCTTACGACGCGATGAATGCGCTGCTCGGCTCGATCTGCAAAGCGGGCCTTAATCGCGCGCGGATTCACGATGCGCTGGCCAACATCGAGCAGTACGACGGCGTGACCGGGCACATGGCCTTCGATCCCAATCAGAAAAATGTGGCACCGTTGTATTTGGGCATGGTGCATAACGGCGCTGTGACCTACCGCGTTGCAACTATGGAAAAGCCATCTGCGGTGGGGCAGACGCCGCTTGCGAGGCAAGAGATAAATTCACAGTCGAGCGTGTCTTCAGAAGTGCGACAGGTGTTGCCTTATGCGCGAGTAGGCGAGGATGGAGTCGATTATGCTGGTCCGCATCCGAGCGATCTTCCGCAGGGACCGATGCGCGTGGTGCTCTTTGGGCCGCACGCGGTGGAGGTTGTGCAGTCACCCGAGGTGCAGGCAGAGTTGGCGGTGATCGCAGGCAAGGGCCGCGAGTGGAAGCTTGCGCCCGTAGCCACAGATCAAAATGGCCAGAACTGGGGTGCGGCGTCAACTCAACTGATTCACGCGCTGATGGATGAGCACGCGCTTGCAATTGTCGCGCTCGACCGTGACTCGGCTCACCTTGCCGAGCAACTCGCTATTAAGGCCTTTGTGCCGGTGGTTGCTTTGAGCAGCGACAAGAAGCTGACCTCGACAAATATTCCGTGGATCTTTCGTCTGTCGCCCGAGACGACTCCGGCCGCGGCGCTCAGTCTGATCGAAGCGGCAGAACATCGCAGCGGTGCCAATGCAGAGAGGCTGAGGGATGTGCTGGCTTCAGGGAGCGTAATCTCAGGAGTTGCTTTTCTGCCTACCGGAGAGCCGCGCCAACCCAACTGATCTTGGTGGCTACTCCGCGCTCACTTCGTAAGGAATGCCGAAGCGCCCGATCTGGATCAGCGCCTTGTCGCTTGGAGGCCAGATGTGCAGGCTTTCCACGCGGCTCGATCCGGCGATGCGGCGCGCCTCTGCCGTGCCTATCGGTGTTCCAGTCGCCGCTTTGTAAAAATGCACGCTTAGAGCATCGCCCTCCTGCGCGCGCGTCCATCCAAAGACATATTCACCCGGTCTCAGCGCAATCCCGCCGACGCGTATAGGTGCCTGAACGATCAGATAATGTGAATATTTGCCTTCGGCGGAGTACCCCGCTGTAAGCAACACAACACCGGCGATGTAGTGACCGTGGCTGCTTACGATGCCTGAGGCGGTGCGCATCTCCGTCTCGATGTGCTCCTTTTCCACCTGCGCACGGGCAGGCAAGAGCGAGGCTAGCTCCGCATCTGTTGCTTGCCGCCATGCCGCTTTTTGCGCATTTGCAAGCGCAGACGAAAACACCAGAAGACATCCGCAAAAGATCAGCGTTCGTATCGGTCTTTGATTCATGGCTTCGGTTTTCTCAAGGATTCTAGGGTAACAATGCCGCGCTGGATTGCTGCAGTTGCTGCCTGTGTCCGGTCGGTCACGCCCAACTTGCCGAGCAGGCTGTTGATATGGGTCTTCACAGTGGCCTCTGAGATCTCCAACTCAGCTGCGATCTCCTTGTTGCTCTTACCGTGCACAATCTGTTCGAGAACATCGAACTCCCGCGGCGTCAACTCTTCGGTGCCCATTCGCTCAGCCAGCTTCTCGGCAATGGCTGGAGGGATGTGCGACCTGCCTGCATGAACCGCGCGAATCGTCGCAATCAACTCTTCCGAAGTCATGCCTTTGAGCAGATAGGCGCGAGCGCCAGCCTGCAGGGCACGATAAATATCCTCGTCGCCGTCATACGTGGTGAGCACGATGAAGCGCGCCTGCGGCGTCTCCATTCTGATGCGCTCAATAACCTCGACGCCACTGAGCCGCGGCAGTCGCAGATCGACGAGCGTGATATCCGGCTTGTGCTTGCGATATTGTGCGATTGCCTCGACACCGTCCGCTGCCTCGCCGACAACTTCCAGACCGTCCACGACGTTCAGTAATGCCACCAGTCCCTGGCGCACCACGTGGTGGTCCTCCACAACCAGCACGCGAATTGATTCCTTGCTCACTCTGGCTCCCTCGTTTGCTCGCTTATCTCTCTCGGCGCGGGCGCTTGCAGGCGTACCGTGGTTCCACTTCCCGGCTCGCTCGTCACCTCAAGTCTGCCACCGATAGCCGCCGCTCGTTCTCTCATTCCCGTTAGCCCGTAGTGGCCTGGCAGCGATTCACCTTCCACCGCAAAGCCGCGGCCATCGTCGCGCACTTCAAGTGCGATCTCCTTCGCCCCGTACTCCAACTGGACAAATAGGTGTCGTGCACCCGCGTGCTTCTTTACATTATGGGTGGCTTCCTGGGCCACGCGCAGAAATTCCTGCTCCGTGCCCGGGGGCATGGGGCGATAGGCGCCAAAGATGCTGAACGTCGCCTCCAAACCGTGGCCGCCTTCGGACTCTACAATGCGGCGCAGGCGGACAGGCAGCGTCGTCTCGCCGGCATCCTGCGAACGCAGCGCCCAGATCGACTGCCTCGCATCGGCCAGCCCTTCGCGAACGTAGCCCCGTGTCAGGTCGAGATGCTTCTCCGCGGCTTCATTCTTCTTGTGCCGCAGCAGTTCCGCGAGCACCTCCAACTGCACCGAGATGCCTACGTAGCCTTGAGCCAGTGTGTCGTGAATCTCCCGCGCGATGCGATTGCGCTCGCCCAGCACGGCGCGGAATTCTCCCTCTGCCCGGCGCAGCCGCAGACGCAGGAGCAACACTACCATGCCCGCCACAATCGCCAGCAGTAGCGCGAAGAACCAGACCGTCTGATAGAAGTGTGGCCGCAGTTCAAAGGTCAGCGACGCGCCCTGTGTGTTCCAAAGCCCATCGTTGTTGGCTGCTTGCACTCGGAAGGTGTAGCTCCCAGGAGGAATGTTGGTGTAGTAGGCAGAGCGGCGCGTGCCTGCATCGGTCCAGTCGCGGTCGACTCCCTCCAGTTTGAAGCGATAGCGCACCTTTTGCGGCGCTGCAAAGCTCAATCCCGCATAGTCGAATTGGAAGTGGACATGTCCAGCTTCAACGCGCAAGACAGAGTCCGCTGCATGCAATGCTTGGGAGAGATCGTCCACGGTGAAGCGCTCCAACGCGACTGGAGGCGGAACGGTGTTGACCGGAAAATGTGCCGGGTCCACCTCAACCAGCCCCTTGGGCGTGGCAAACCAGAGATGTCCGTCACGCGAGCGCCATGCCGAAGGGTGGCTATTGGTGGCCGTCTCCCGGCTACGCAGCCCATCGGCGGCGCTAAACTCTATCCAATGCGAGCAGCCGATTCCTTGCATCGCGCTGGCCGCACTTGATGCAGTGGCGGCGAAATCGCAGCGAGCGATTCCGTTTGCGGTGGCGAACCACAGATGGCCGCCTCCGTCGTCCAAGATTGCGTGGATGGTGGCGCTGCCGAAATTGGCCTGGTTCTCGATGGACTGATTCTCCGGCGTGAAACGCTGTCCGTCCCATTGGTTCCAGCCGTGATCTTGCGTGCCAATCAGAAGCGTACCGTCGCTGCGCGGCAACATCGCGGTAACCACGTTACTGGAGAGTCCATTCGCGGTTGTGTAGTTTGTAATCACGCCGTCGTGAAGCCGTGACAGCCCGGCAAAGGTCGCCACCCACAAGTTGCCCTTGGAATCGCGGACCATTGCACCCACCAAATCGCTGCCCAAACCATTGGCTTGCGTTAATGTCTCCATATGCATTGCGGAACCGGGGATGGCTCCGCTCGTCCAGTGCGTCAGCCCGCGCCGGGTCCCGATCCAGAGTGAGCCGTCGGCGTCCGCCAGTAGGGAGCGGATGAAGTCATCCGGCAGTCCATCTGACGAGGTAAATGCATCGATCTTGCCCTTGTGAATCCGGTTCAGTCCATCCGGTGTTCCCACCCACAGGTCGCCGTTGGGAGCTGCGGCAAGCGAGAGAATCACGTCGCTCAATAGACCGTCCTGGACCGTGAAGCTGCGTATCTTCGATTCTGCGCCCGGTGACTCTGGGCGCCCCACCCTCGCCACGCTTTTGTCTTTGTGGCTAGGGTGGGATTCCGCCGCACCGCCTTCCGTGAGCATCGCATTCAGTCCACTTCCGTTCGTTCCCACCCAAAGCGTGCCCGCCTTGTCTTCGACCACGGCAGTTGTCGCATCGGAAGAAAGCCCATCCCGAGCGCCAAATGTGCGGAAGCGCTGATCGCGCAGGATTTGCAGGCCACCTGTCTCGGTCCCCACCCAGAGGTTGCCTTCGCGGTCCTCCATCAGCGCGAGGACCGACGCTGAGGCCAGCGGATCGGTGACGGGCAGCAGTTGCACTTTTCCGTTTATCCATCGCGCCAAGCCACCGTTCGTGCCAATCCACAGGCTGTTCTCCCGATCAGCAAAGAGCGCCTGAATTCGGCTACCGGGAAGGTCTTTGCCCACAGTCAGTCTTGCTAGTACATAGTCTTCATGCAATATCTGCACTGTCGCCTTAGTTGCGACCGCGACTTCTCCAGTGACACTCTGGATGAACTCAGCGCCTTCGCTAGGAAACACTGGTTCGAGCTGTTGTTGAAGCACGGGTTCTCCCCAACGGCCCATTGCGTAAGCGATAACACTCTCTCGTGTCGCCACATACATCTCGCTTTGTCCGTCGGTCGTCACTGTCGTAATTGCGCCAATCGGCAGCCTGGTTTTGACCGTGTCATCAACGAACCGCCCTTCGTCCGTCAGTCGAGCCAGCCCTTGATCCGTCCAGACCCACAACATTTTGTTTCCAGTTTCGATCAGTGCTCGAATGCTTCCCCCCGGCAGGCCTTCCTTGGAGGTGAAGGCGGTGAGGAGTCCGTCCTTCCACCGCGCCAGCCCCTCGCTTGTGCCGATCCACAGCGCCCCGTCGTGGCTTTCCAGCAGGCAGCGCACATCGTTTCCCGGCAAGGCCGGGGTGGAATTCCGATCGAGGATCTGAAACCCGTTGCCGTCGAAACGGACCAGCCCTACCTCGGTTCCCAGCCAGACGAAGCCGTCGCGGGTCTGGAGCAGCGCCTGCACCGTGTTCTGCGGCAGCCCGTTCTCCATCACCCATGTCTGGCGGCCATAGTTGGCTAGCGGAGTGGATGGCTCCAGCGCAAAGCTGGGGAGCCCACAGCCCAGCAACGCAACCACTGCCAGACCTGCCCAGAACCCATGCCAGCGGCGATACTTGCCCAAAAAGCAGGGATGCGAGGTTTCTCTTTGCTGTGCATCCATCGAGTTGGCATGAATTCGGATCACGAGATCGAGCGGTTCTCTCCTAAGACTGCACCTTGACGTGCAAAATCCGCGCACTTCAACAGTAATTGGAGAGGTGGGGGAATGCACAGAAAGATAAGAGGATAATCGCAGGAAATGCCATCTCAGGTCTCCACCTATTGATGGACTCAAACCTCACTCGAATGGCCCAAGACATGGCTGCCGTCTGCCGATACTCTATGCATGTCTCGTGATTCTGTCTCCTAAGCAGGATCTTTCAAAGTATGACTCTCAGGTGGCCGCCCCTTCTCGCTGGGCTGCCACCTGATTTCTTTTTGGGGCCATGATGGGGCTCTGCCAATATCGATGGGACTTTGCCAAAGCACCCTCTTCCACTCAAATCCCATCCATCCTCTCGCGAGCGGCACGAACCGGCGCGAACTGCCGAGGCCAGTTCATGGTTTGCCCGACTTTGCCGGATCGGCAGCCGTTTGAGCTTCAACAAGACAAGGCGCGACCCCGCACAGCGCCCCGGTAATCCCCTGGCCTTCAGTGATGGTATAAATGCGATCCACCACAGGCAGCTTGACCATTTCTTTAGTGCCGGAAGGCCAATGAATCTCAGCAATTCCGGCATCGGTCGCATCGCCAAGGCCGAAGTGAACCCTCAAATCGTTCGATGAGAGATAACTGCCGCCGCTCAGCACGTCTCCACGTTGACGAATGCCATCCGCCGCGAGATAGACAGTTGCTCCGACCGCATCCCGTGGGCTCTTCGGTCCTCCGATGAGCTTCATCTCGACCCAGTGATGATGGTCCGGGTTCACATTGCGGAGCAGCACCGGAACGCCGTCCATGCTATTGACGACCACGTCGATCTTGCCGTCGTTGAAGATATCGCCAAATGCGGCTCCGCGACCAACGGTGACAACCGCAAGCCCCGTTCCCTCGACCGCAGGAACTAGTTCGAACTTGCCGTTCTTCAGATTGTGATAGAGCAGCGGGCGCTCGGCGTAACTCGTTCCCCATTCAGGGTGCTTATCCACTTCCGGATAGACGTGGCCATTGATAATAAGCAGGTCTTTCCATCCGTCATTGTCATAGTCGAGAAATCCATCGGCGAAACTGACAAATGGAATGGATGACTCGGCGATGCCAGCTTGATAACTTACGTCCGTGAAAAAACCAGTCCCGTCATTCTGAAACAAAATATTGTAATCGTCGGCAAAGGTGGTGCTGACGATGGAAAGGTGACCGTTGTTCTCGTAGTCTCCAGCCGCAAGGCCCATGTTCGCTGCCTCGCGGCCATCGTTGTTGAGCGCAAATCCGCTTACATAACTCTGATCTTCAAATGTTCCATCTCCCTTGTTCATGTAGAGATAGTTTGGCGTTGAATCGTTGGCCACGAGCAGATCCGGCTTGCCATCTCCATTTACGTCGACAAAGAGAGCGCCCAGACCGTAGTAGCCGTTCGGGTCGTCGACGCCAAGCTTCTTGCTGACGTCGGTAAATGTCCCATCACCATTGTTATGAAAAAGGTGGTCATGCTCGCCTTTCAATCCCCGCGGACCGCACATAACTTGCACTCCGCGATACTGACAGAATGCAAAATTAACTGCCTTCGACCCGGAATACGGCGGATTGGTCAAGTCAATCTGAGCGTAGCCGTCCACGAAAAGGTCCAGCCGCCCATCGCCGTCGTAATCGCCAAAGGTTGCACCCGTGGACCATGTACCCACAGTAACTCCGGCCTTTTCCCCAACGTCCGTGAAGGTTCCATCGTGATTGTTGTGATAAAGGCGATTCTTTCCGTAGTTAGTCACATAGAGGTCAGGCCAGCCGTCGTTATCGTAGTCGCCTACCGCGCACCCGTAGCCCCAACGGTCGTTTGCGACGCCGGCTTTTTGAGTTACATCGGTGAATGTGCCATCGCGATTGTTATGAAAAAGAGCTGCATGTGGCGGAGTAACCTTCCCATCAAGCGCATCATAAGTAGACCCGTTGACCAGATAGATGTCCAGCCAGCCGTCGCTGTCATAGTCCAGCAGGCAAACTCCGGGGCCTTTGGCCTCCAGTATCAGGCGCTTCTCCGAGGTGCCTGCCATGTGATGCCAGCGGGTAAGTCCCGCAGCCTCGGCAACGTCCTGAAAGATGATGGGGCCGGTCTTGACAAAGCCGCCCGCGGTAATCGGCCGATGCTGGCTATCGAACTGAGCTTTCTGCGGACCGGCAGTGGCCATTCCGCTCTGTGATGGAGGCGCCCCATCTTGCTTGACTTGTTGTGCTGCCAATGGTTCGAAAGCTAACAAAAAGACCAAAAAAGCACTTGCGACACAGTCGACCAACGATCCGAATTTGCGAGACAAGGAGACCCCTCCACGACCTAAAGTGTATCGCAGGCGGCACACTCTTTGAGGAGACTCATCGCACGATCTTCTTATCCCGGCAGGAGTGCAGATATGCCAGCAAGTCCTTCAGGTCCGTACCCTGCAAGTCTTCGCCAAAGGGCGGCATCACTTTGCTACCCTCAATGATCTGCCGCCGCATTTGATCTATATTCAATCTTCTTCCTACGCCTGAGAGGTCAGGCCCCTTATGTCCGCCTTCATTACGAATGCTGTGGCAGTGCGTGCAGCCGCTCGCGGCAAAAAGCGATGCTCCGTGTTCCTTTTGGATGCGAGAGGACGCAGACCCAACGGCTGGGAAGAGCAGCATGAAGACCAATGGCGATAGCAACAATCTCACTGGCTGCCCGTCCCTTCACCCGCAACCGCTTGTTCCGGTAGGTCGCTGTGCGTGTGCCACAGAACACTCTCCGATGTGATCTCCGGATGCTTTCTCAGAAACTCCAACGCATAGGTGCTGGCGGTTGGATCGTCCTTCTGGTCGGCAAAGGCGGCAGATTCGCGGGCGGCCTGCTCTTTCATACCGAGGCGGCGATAGACGATGGAGAGGATGTAGTGCGCCGCAAGATCGTCAGGATCGATCGATTGCAGCGTTTCATATTCGGTTCGAGCCTCGTCGTATTTATGTTGCTGGTAAAGAGAGAAGCCGAGCTCGCGGTGGGCATCGCGGGACCTTGGGAACTGCGCCGTCACCTCACGGAGATCGCCGATTGCTGCCTCCAGATGCCCCTGAGTGCGTTCAACGAGTGCAAGGTAGTAGAGTGCGCGTGCGTTGTGCGGAGCCAACTGAAGAGCCTTTTCCAGGCTGACGCGCGCCTCGTCATAACGCTCCCATTGAAAGTCGGCAATGGCAACATTCGTAAATCCGTCGGCATAATCGGGACGCAATTCAGTAACTCGCTTGAATGCGTTTGCGCTTGCGGCATACTGCTGCGCATCCAGCAGGCCAATACCGTAGTTATTCCAGCGCATCCATTCCTTATTGTCCTGAGGATCGGGCGGAGCAGCCGGGTTGGAACCAATTGCAAGGGTTCGTGTACGTGAAGCTATCTCAACGACAGGCATTTCATAATGCTTGCCCAAACCGAAATCGATGAAGTGCTGATTGAAACGGCGGTAGTTGATCTTTGCGGTAACGGTAATTGGGCCGGCGGCATTTGATGGCGTTTTGAATTCATAGCGCACGATCTGGGAGCGCCCCGATTGAATGGTATTGTTATAAGCGACGACTCTTGTATCCCAGACTTGATGAAGGTCGTTCAAGCCACCCTTTCTATTAACCAAACGATTAGTGAAGCTATGTGCGCGTGGGTCCAGCGAGCCATTCGGCTGCAACGCGCCGGAGTGCATCAGCGTGCGGCCTGTCGCGTCTTTGGCTTCAAATTCCACCCAGCTTTCATAGAAGTCACGCTGCTCTGGAACATAGCTATGGGCGATACCTTTGTTTTGAAGCACGACTGAAACAGTGAGTGAGTCGCCTGGGGAAATATCATAAGGCAAGCTCCCAAGAGGAGCAATCAGGCTTCCGCCATTGCGTTCGATGCCGAAGATGTCGACATTGAAGACTCCGTTGCGCAGAAAGGCAATGGTCTTCTCCATTTGCGCATCGTAGTTGTAATACTTCGACAAAACTGTGTTGGCTCCGAGCCAGCGATGCGAGGTCAACTTTCCGTCCTTCGCTCCATAGTCCGGTAACTGTAAATCTTGTTGGGGCATGTGGCAGGTTTGGCAGGTGGATACCTTGTCTTTGACATAGAAGGGAAGCGGCGATTGCTTCGCAAATGAGGATAGCTGCCATTCGTCGTAGAGAAAAATAGCCCGCTGCCACTTATAGTCATTCAGTATTCTCGGCAGAGCGGCCTTGTGGCAGACTGAACAAAACTCACTCGTGTGATAGAAATCCTTCATCACGGCTTTGGAGTGCCGGTCAAGGTGTGCCAGGATCTCCTTGTCGGGAACCTCGCCGTAAATGGGATCGCCGTTCTCATCGACCATCACAGCCGGCTGCCCAAGCACATAACTCCCCGTGCCGCGTGTGTTCACTTGCTGGATCGCATGGCACACCGAGCAAGTCACGCCGTCTTCGTCGAATTTACGATCAACCGGCGAGTCTTTGGTTAGCGCGCCGGAGGTGAGAGCGATTGGATTATGGCAGCCCTCGCAGTGGCGGGTATACTCGATCCCTTTCTCCTTCTTTAGCAGGTTCGTGTTCTTGATATACCAGGGGGCGCGAAATGAGTTAGCATGTGCCGTCTGACGCCACTCGGCGTGTGCCTCCTGATGGCAGTGACCGCAGTATTTTGCCGTTGGAAAGTTCTTCGAATCTATAAATTGACCCGTGTCCGTGGTGGCATTAGAGGGAAGGAACGGACGATCCGATCCAAAGCGCAGATTGTAGTGATCGCTGACAGCCTGGGAATAGTCCGCTCTCTGTGCGGTCGTCTGATTGTCGCTGCCAGCAACGGCGTGATCGATCCGCCATGTCATCAAAGCGCCCGAGATAGCGGCGACAACGATAGCCGTGCGCATCGGACGAATAGCCCGATTCGCAGCGGTCGTTAGCTCTAGAGCGATTGCAGCGATATCGATCCTCATAGGATGTTACCTCGGCGTCAATTACGGGAAAACTCTCCATCCCGAAGTGAAGAGGGGAACTGGTAACCACACCTTCGCTGCGTTCTTGCTAGGGTGGAGTGCGACGTTCTACGGTTTCGCTCCTTGACCTTCCTTGAGAGTTACGACGCGGTCGATCTGTGGAGCGGGGAAGTGCTCTGTTGCGCCGCTGGGCCAATGTACCTCAATATCGTTGATTGCTGTTGCGTCACCGAGTCCGAAGTGTAGCCTGGGATCACTTGTCGATGCGTAACTGCCTCCCGAGATAACATCGCCGCGCTGACGCATCTTGTTGGCTGTTAGATAGAGTGTTGCGCCGACGGCGTCTTTAGGGCTCTTCGCTCCGCCGATCAGCTTGATCTCTATCCAATGGTGCTTATCGGGCGAGATGTTACGCAGCAGCGCCGGAGGGCCATCCAATACATTGATGACGACATCGAGTTTTCCGTCATTGAATAAGTCACCGACAGCCAGACCGCGGCCTAGATAGGTCTGCGCAAGAGCTGTTCCTTCGACAGCGGGCATCAACTCGAACTGCTTGCCGCTCATGTTGTGAAAGAGCAGAGGCCGTTGCGCATAGGTAGTTCCCCACGGCTCTTTGTCAACGATGGGGTAAACATGGCCGTTCGCGGCAATGAGATCTTTCCACCCGTCATTGTCGTAATCGAAAAATGCCGTTCCCCAGCCAAGAAAAGGGACCGTGGGCTCGGCGATTCCCAATTGAAAGCTAATGTCTGTGAAGTTAGCGTCGCCATCGTTGCGATAGAGCGGATCGTAGTCATCACTAAATGTGGTGTTGAAGAGATCGACCAAGCCGTTGTTTTGATAATCGCCGATTGCGATGCCCATCGTCGCGGTTTCACGGCCGTTTTCGTTGAGTGCGAAGCCCGAAGCATAACTTATATCTTCAAAGGTTCCATCCCCCTTGTTTAAATAGAGATAATTCGGGGTCGAGTCATTGCCTACGAGCAGATCGGGCTTGCCGTCGTTATTAACATCGACAAAGACGGAAGTGAGCCCATAGTAGCCGTTGCTATCGGCTACGCCAGCCTTTTCGCTCACATCAGTAAACGTTCCATCCCCGTTGTTATGGAATAAATGATCCGGCTCACCCCTAAGGCCGCGAGGCCCGCAGGAGACGTTCTCGCCGCGAAATTGACAGAAGCTATACGCAACGCCCTTTTCGCCTGAGGCGGGCGGGTTGGCTAGATCGTAGTGAACGTAGCCGGGAACAAAAAGGTCGAGGCGTCCATCGCCGTCATAGTCGCCCCATGTGGCTCCGGTAGACCAGTTACCAAGGGCTACGCCGGCCTTCTCGGCCACATCGGTGAAGGTGCCATCGTGATTGTTGTGGTAGAGGCGGTTTTTGCCGAAGTTAGTAACATAGATATCGGGCCAACCATCGTTGTCATAATCCGCAATGGCCACGCCAAAGCCCCAACGGTCGTTGGTTACGCCGGCCTTTTGAGCAACATTCGTGAAAGTGCCGTCATGATTGTTATGAAAAAGTGCGGCCTTAGGCGGCGTCGCCTTGCCTGCCTCAGCGTCGTAAGTAGATCCGCTGACAAGATAGATATCAAGCCAGCCGTCGTTGTTGGTGTCTATCAGGCCGACCCCAGATCCGTTGTCTTCGATGATGAACTTCTTCTCCGGCGTGCCCATGACGTGCTTCCACGTGGTTAGGCCCGCCTTGCTCGCAATGTCTTGAAAGAGAACCGGGCCGTCTTTGACGAACCCACCTGCGGTGATTGGCCGATGTTCCTTATCGAGCACAGCCGGGTGCGCGCCTCCTGTGTTGACTCCGCCAACGGCGGGTGCCTGTCCGCCCTCTCGCGGCTTGTCGGATTGCGTATCGGCAGAGTGAGAGTCCGGCGTAGTGGATTGTGCGTCGCTAGACCGCGAGCCTGCAAGCAGCGCGACACAAAGTATCATGCAGGCAACTCCGCAAATGGCTCTTCGTCTGGCGAAAAGTTGATACTCTCGATCCCGCAATGCGAACGCGCTGCGATTCAGGGAAGGAGAGGTCTGAAGACGCTGGGGAATCAGCGTGATCATGAGGCCTCCACATCAGGAACATGCTAAACCATACTTCAATGGGAGGGATTCCGTACTCATCCAAAAGATGGAGAAGTGCTCTGCGCAGCGCTTCCAAAGGGTTGTTGCGGTACAAGTTCGCATCCAGGCCTAAGCGCCGTGAGAATTATGGCTGACGGCGGGGGAATCCGAACAGGATCTCGATGCGGTTAGCTCGCCGAAGGGCGGGGCGATTCTTCGTGCCGGCTTCTTGAATCATGAGCGTGCTCCTGGTTGCGTCGCATCCGAACCAGTCGCTCGGTCCTGCAGACGGAGCATCGCCAAGGATAGTAGCCGAAGAGCGGAGCCAGCGTTACGCGCAGGAGTCCTTTTCGTTTGATCCGATGCATTCCAGGGCACTGACACGTCATGCACACCATTTGTCTTTACTCCATGATGCCGAAAGATACAGGTAGAAGAGAGCTTTACATAGATCGACCAAAGATCCTCCGGGGAGAAGGGTGTTTCCCGCCCAGTGGGATTCGAAGGTAACGGCCCGTCTCATACGTTGGTCACCGTGATCCGCGTAAGTTGGCCAACCTTGCTTTATTGACGCGCCCTTTGCTTCTCTGCTCTACTGCAATCAACGTGATGCACGCCCTCCGCTCGAACTCGAGTCTGTCATCGGTGTTGCGCATCGATGTGCCGATTCCCGCCATGCGAATTAGCGGCTCTAATGCACGTGCGGGAAGTGACGCCTGATCATCAAATAGAAGTAATGCAGTCCCCAGGCCACCCCCCGCAAGCGCGGCTGGTGGTTTTTTCATCTCCGGCCGCTTTTAAATTCCGGTTTATTCCGCTTTCAACCAGGCTAGGAGGAACATCGTGGACCCTGTCACCCTCGGCAGCATCAAAATGGCCCGCGCACGCGTCGGGGAGGCCATCTACGTCTCTCCCTGCCAGCTTTCCAGCGATCTTTCCGAACTGACCGGATTGCCGCTGCATCTGAAACTCGAAAACTTGCAGCGCACAGGCTCTTTCAAAGAGCGGGGGGCACTGAACAAACTACTCACTCTCAGCCATGCAGAGCGGGAGCGAGGCGTTATCACGGCCAGTGCGGGCAACCACGCCCAGGGCGTCGCCTTTCACGCAGCAGCGCTCGGCATTCGAGCGCAGATCGTGATGCCTCTGGCTACGCCGCAGATCAAGGTCGGGGCTACGCGCGGATTTGGAGCCGAGGTCTTCCTCCACGGCGCAAACTACGACGAGGCCTGTGAAGAGGCACTGCGCATCTGCCATGAAGAGGGCCACACCTTCATACACCCCTTTGACGACCCTGAGATCATCTCCGGGCAGGGCGCTATCGGCCTGGAACTGCTCGAACAGGTCCACGATCTCCAAGCAGTTGTCGTACCCATCGGGGGCGGCGGGCTCATCGGCGGCATCGCCTGCGCGCTCAAAGAGTCCAACCCCAAGATCCGCGTTATCGGCGTCCAGACGGAGAAGTTGCCCTCAATGCTTCGCGCCAGCGAGTCGGGCCGTCCGGTTACCATTCCCGCCGAAGCCACCATCGCCGACGGTATCGCCGTTCTCCGTGCGGGCGATCTGACGCTGCCGCTAGTCTCGCGCTACGTGGACGAGATCGTCACCGTGGACGACGAGGAGATTGCTAGCGCCATCCTTATGCTGTTGGAGCACGAAAAGACCCTGGCTGAGGGCGCGGGCGCGGCGGCCCTGGCGGCCCTGCTTCAGTCCAAAACCGATCTGCGAGGGCGGCGAACTGTGGTGTTGGTCTCCGGAGGCAATATCGACGTTACGCTGCTGGCCAAGATCATCGAGCGAGGCCTGGTCAAGGATGGCCGCCAGCTGCGAATCCGCGTTCATCTGCAGGACCGGCCCGGCGCGCTGCTCGCGCTCACCCAGGTTTTGGCCCGCGAACGCGCCAACATCGTCGAGACCATCCACAACCGCTCCTACTACGGTGTCAGTCTGGGCGAAACCGTGATCGACGTAACCCTGGAGACTCGCGGCGCGGCCCACATTACCGCCATCAACCGCGCGCTGGGCGAGGCTGGCTTCCTCTTTGAGCGCATACAGTAAGGGTGAGCTTGACGTTTGACTAAGGAACGCTTGGTTGCGGTTTCAGTCTCCCCCGAACGCACCGGCTTTTGCTATACTTGTTGAGTTCACCACAGTGCGGAGGTGGCGAAATTGGCAGACGCACCAGCTTGAGGTGCTGGCGCCTGAAAAGGCATAGGGGTTCAAGTCCCCTCTTCCGCACCAAATCTTTATCGCCCGGACCTTCCGGGCTGAGTTAGAAAGCAGCTTTCAAGATGAATATTCTCTTCGTTTTTGTAGTCATACTGCACATCCTCGTGTGCTTGTTTCTGATTGGTGTCGTCCTCTTGCAGCAGGGCCGCTCGGCTGACCTGGCAGGCGCCTTCGGCGGTCAGGGTTCGCAGACCGCATTTGGCCCTCGCGCCGCGGCCAACGTCCTCACCCGGCTCACCACCTGGTCGGCCATCATCTTTATGTGCACCTCGATCTCTTTGACCGTCCTCTACGTTCGCGGCGGAGGCGCATCGCACTCGGTACTGTCGAACTCCAAGACTGCGCCGATCTCTGCCCCGGCCAAGTCAGGCAAATAGTCCGCAGAGGTCTTTTCTCCACCTTGATTTGCAAAACGGCAGGCCACGCGGCCTGCCGTTTTTGCCTGCGGCAAAACATTGCCGTAAGACTTGCGAGAGATTTCTGTTGACATGTATATCTCCAAGATATATCTTGAAGATATATGAAGAACAGTCGAACCGCATACGTGATCCTCGGAATGCTCTCCATCCAGCCGGGTCTCTCTGGCTACGAGCTTCACAAAGCTATCGAAGAGAACTTCGGCAGTTTCTGGGGCGAGAGCTACGGGCAGATCTACCCAACCCTCAAGCGGCTGGCCACCGATGGCCTGATCGAGCCTTGCAAGCCAGCCTCCGCGCCGAAAAAGCGCCGCCAGCAGTACGCGCTCACCGATGCCGGGCGCGCGTGTCTTCGAGAGTGGCTTGCCTTGCCCTTTCATAACGATCCCCCACGCAATGAGTTCATGCTCAAGCTCTTCTTCGGCCGTGAGGCCGCTCCGGGCGTTGCGATCGCGCATGTTAAGGAACTGCAGTTACGAAACCGGCGCTCGCTGGCCATCATGGAAGGGATCGAGAAAATGGCAAACCAGCATGAATCCCATAACCCTCATCTGCCTTACTGGATGCTTACCCTGAGCCTAGGAATCGCAATGACCCGCGCGGCGCTCAATTGGGGCGAGTCGGCGTTAGCTCAACTGGCTGCCCTGGAGCCTCCCGGAGATAATCCGGCGGCATCTTGAACGAGCTGAGTGAGCAGAGAGACTCGCACCCAACAAGCCAAATCACTAGAACGGTAAGGAGAACCGAAATGCCTACGAACGTTAAGTCCAAGCCCTGGTTGCGGATTGAAGCCTATGCTTTCATTTGCCTATTTATCGTCGGCCACTTCGTCTCACTGGTTGGAGCATGGACCGGCCCGATCCTCAGTGCGTGGTTCGTCGGTACGCAAAAGCCCCGCCGCGGGTTCCTCTGGATGGTAGCGATTAGCTTTATTCCCCGCCTGATCTTCGGATGGCGAAAGTTCCCGCTCACCGGCATCATGCCCATGCTCGAATATCTGGGCTGGGCGCTCGTAGCCGTCGTGCTCAGCGTTCTTCCCTTCACCTTTTATCGCGTTGCGAGCCCGCGTTTGCCTGGATTTCTCTCGACTTTGCCCTTGCCGCTGACCGCAGTCGCGATTCCATCACTTGCTCTGGCTCTCCACATCAGTGCACCTTCAACGGCAGGCCTCTTCACTTTCCTCATCTTTTGGTTTGCGGCGACGGTGGTGTGGCTCTGGAACCGCGAATCGCGCGCCACTGATCTCGTTTTCGGCGCGGGTTTCATCGTTGCGGGTTGCTTTGGGCTTCTCCGCCATTTGGGTGTCTTTGTTCTGCCGTCTAGTCTGCTGTCAGGCACGGCGTTTTCCTGGAGTTGCCTCGGAGCGGCCCTGCTTCTGAGCATCTGGGCGCTTTTTCGCCCCCTCAAGGCAAGAAGATGGTTCGACCGTTCGGAGACCGTCGCCCTGCTGCAAAGTCCCTTCACTGGCGAACATTTGCATGTTGCCGTTGAAGGGGGCAAGGAATCGCTGGTCAGCAGTTCCGGCGAGCGATTCCCCGTTCGCAACGGAATTCCCGTCTTTCTCAAGCCCGACGATCTCACCGGCGACAACGGCAAATACAACAAGCTGTATGAGACGATTGGCGGTTTTTACGACGATATTCAGCGTGTCGTCGGCGCATTCCGAGGCTTGGATCTGGACTCGTATTTCGAAAACTATATGAGTCTGCTCGATGTCAAAGCTGGCGATTCGGTGCTGGAGACCTGTGTTGGCACCGGTCTTAATTTCAAGTATCTGCCTCATGGAACCAAACTCTCCGGCCTCGATCTCTCGCCCGAAATGCTGACAAACGGCCAGAACAATCTGCGCCGCTGGCAGATGGACGCCGACCTTTATCTCGGCAACGCCGAATCCTTGCCTTTTGCTGACGCTAGCTTCGACGTGGTCTACAGTTGTGGCGGCTTCAACTTCTTCAGCGATCGCGCCAAGGCCCTCTGCGAGATGATCCGCGTGGTCAAGCCTGGCGGTCACATGATGATCGAGGACGAAACTGAAGAGTACGTGAAGAGCACCTACGAGAACGGCCCAATTACCAGCAGTTTCTATTCGAACCGCCAAGACGCTGTGACGGTACCGATTGATCTGGTTCCGCCGGAGATGGAAGATGTGCACGTTGAAATGCTGAAGGACGGCAAGTTCTATGCGATCACATTCCGCAAACCGCTTGCGGCGGGGCGATCTTCCCTTTGCAAGGCAACCTGCGAGAGCCAAGTCTGATCGACTTGTGTCGATAGTGGGTCTATCGACGTTTAGGAGTCAGAGGGGATAGATTGGCAGAAGGTTTTAATATTTGGGCCTGCGGAAGCCGATATTGAAGGAATTGGAGAATAAAACGATGATTCTGGAGTCATTGACTGTCGGTCCGCTACTTGCCAACTGCATCATCATGGGCGATGAAGACACCCATGAGGCTGTCGTCATCGATCCTGGAGATGAGGTTGACCTGATTCACCAGCGGCTCACCGAACTCGATCTCAATGTCAAACAGATCATCGTCACTCACGCGCATATCGATCACGTTGGCGCTGCCCTCAGTCTCAAACAGCTCACCGGCGCTCCCATTCTGCTGAACGAAAACGACCTTCCGCTGCTCGCGAAGATGGATGAGCAGGCTGGCTGGGTTGGCCTCGCTGCGCCAAAGACCGCGCCGCCCGACGGAAACCTGGCGGATGGCCAGAGCGTCGGCCTCGAAAATTACCCGGCCGAAGTCATCCACACCCCCGGCCATTCCCCAGGCTCGATTTGCCTCTACTTTGCTCCGCTGAACTTGCTCGTCTCCGGCGATACGCTCTTTGCCGGTAGCATCGGTCGCACCGATCTGCCCGGCGGTGACTACGACCAGATCATGAACTCCATACAGAGTCGCCTGCTCACGCTGCCGGACGAGACACGCGTCCTTGCCGGCCACGGCCTCGAGACGACCATTGGCGAAGAGCGCATCAGCAATCCCTTCATGCGATAGCAGCGAGCAGGGAACTCTTCAATCGCCTGAGATGCCCGTTTCTTCTCGCGTTATTAAGTAGTCCACCAACCGGTCGATCCCGGCGCTGAACTCCGCCTCCGGCCCGAGCAAACTCACCACCAGCCAACCCGACTCTGCCATTCCGAAGAAGTAGCCGGGATGGACCCAAACGCCGCGCTCCAATAGCGCCAGAACCGTCTGCTCGTCCGATCCGAGAGCTGGAATGCGCAGGATGGCATACCAGCCGCCCTCGACCTCCAGACGGTTGACCATTGGCAGTTGAGCAAGGCCTCCATCGAGCACGGCCAGGTTGGCCGCAACTCGCGAGCAGATCTGCCGCTGGATGGCTTGACGGTTTTCCAGCCAGGACGCCATGGCCCACTGCACCGGGGCATTCATCGATAGGAATGTGTCGGCAATGACCTCAAGTCGATCAAGCGCCGCGCCAGCCTCAGGTCCGGCGGCAACGATCCACGCGGACTTCATCTGCGGAAGCCCGGCGATCTTGCTCAGCCCGCTCACCACGAAGACTGGGATGCCTTCCAGTCCGGCGGTGAAGCTTGGACAAGACGCGCCAAAGCTGTAGTCGAGAAAGACCTCGTCGACAATCAGCGCCAGATTGAACTCCCGGCAGAGTAGAGCCAGTTCCTCGGCCTCCCATGGCTTGGTGAAGTGGCCGGTCGGGTTGTTGGGGTGTACGACGACGATGGCCCGCGTCTGCGGAGTGATGGCTCGGCGGAAACCCTCAGGGTCGATCTGCCAGCCATGGTCGTAGACCAGCGGCGCTGCCTTGAGACGCACATCGTCAAGCACTGCCAGGAAATCGAAAAGCGGGTAGCCGGGTTGAGCGGCGAGAATCTCGCTGCCTGGATCGCAGAGCAGCCGGAAGAGGAAACTGTAAGCCTCACTGGTGCTCGTGGTCAGCACAATTTGTTCTGGCTTTAGAACAACGCCGAGGTCCGCATAGTATGCGCAGACCGTCTCTCGGGCTCGCAACAACCCGCGCGGCTGCGGATCGTAGTCGAGAGCACGTGGATCGGTCAGAGCGGTCAGCAGTTCGGGTGGATAAAGAAAGCCGCAGCGAGTCGGGTTCGAGGCTGTCAGATCGGCGATGGGCAGCCCAGCCGCCACGCGCTGCCGGTGCGCCCGCGCCAACTCGCTCTCCTCCGTGTTCCAGTCCGTTCTCTTGGAAAAGCGCATCGTCTTTAACCAGTCTGCAATCCGATCCGTGACGCCGTTCATCGCGTGGAATAGGGCACAATAGAAGCAGGCGTCCCTTTCAACATTACACGGGCGCTCCCAGGAGGGAAGATTGGCTCTGCGTGCGGTTGTCTTCGACTATGGAATGGTATTGACCGGACAGCCGGACCCAGAAGCTTATGCCGCTCTGCTACGCATTACCGGACTAGACGTGGACCAATTCGAGCCCCGCTACTGGGCCGACCGGCCTGCCTTGGACGAAGGCAAGATCACCGGCATCGCCTTCTGGCAGAAGTTCCTGCGCGACGCCGGAATGCCGCCGAATCAAGAGATGGTCGAGGAGTTGAACCGCTGGGATGTGCGCCTTTGGACCTCTCAGAACCCCGTCATGCTCGCCTGGCAACTCGCGATCAAGCAGCGCGGCCTGCTCACCGCCATCCTCTCAAACATGGGCGACGACGTGCTGGTCAACGTCGAACGCGAATTCGACTGGATTCATCGCTTCGATGTGCTGGTCTGGAGCTGCCAGATCGGTGTCGTCAAGCCAGACCCGGCCATTTACCGCCACGCGCTCGATAAACTCGCCCTTCCTCCTGAAGAAACGCTCTTTATTGACGATAAACTGCTCAATATCGAGGTCGCGCGGGCTCTGGGCATGAATGCCATTGAGTTTTCTACCGTTGAACAGCTCCGCGCCGACCTGATCGAGCAGGGCTACGACACCCAACTGCCCTTACCGCATGCAGAAGATCTTGCGGCTCAACACCCTGCTCAAACGTCACAGTAAAGGGTATAATCCCCGCGAAGGTGATTCCAGTGCAAAAATCTACAGTAATTCGCATAGCCACTTTGGTTGTGCTAGGGGCCGCTTTGTCGTTTGGCGCGGCGTTGGCGCTTGGGCAGGGCGTGCCGGTTGTCACAGGCGACGCTAGAGTTGACAAGCTGCTGAGCCAGATGACGCTCGAAGAAAAGTTGACGCTGATTCACGGCACCCATGAGGATCCCGCGGTTTATCAGGGCCAGGCTGGGTATCTGGCCGGAATTCCGCGTCTGGGGATTCCGGGGCTGCGTTTTGCCGACGGACCTCCAGGCGTGCTCACTCGCCACCCTTCGCAAGGCGAAACAGCCACAATGGGAGTTGCCGCCACCTTCAGCCGCAAGTTGGGCGAAGAGAACGGTCTTGTCATCGGCCGTGAAGATCGAGCCCTCGGCATTGACGTCTCCCTTCAGCCCTTTGTGAACATCGACCGCGACCTCATGTTCAGCCGTGGCTACAACACCTTTGGCGAAGACCCCTTCCTCACCACCGAGATGGGCGTGGCTGAGATCAAGGGCATTCAATCGCAGCATGTGATGTCGCAGATCAAGCACTTCGTGGGCTACGATTCGAACGGCACCAGCACGTACATCGACGACCAGACGCTCCACGAGGTCTACGTGGCCCCTTTCGACGCTGCCGTCAAGGCCGGTGTCTCGTCCATCATGTGCTCCTACAATCGCCTCAACGGCACCTTTGCCTGCGGAAACCAGTCCACACTCACCAAGATCTTGCGCGACGAACTCGGCTTCAATGGATTCGTGACCTCGGACTGGGGCGCGGTCCATGCCGTCAACTTCATCAACGCGGGGCTGGATATGGAGATGCCGGGTGAACCGGATCAGCACATCAAAGACTGGGGCATTCCCACATACTTTGATAGGCAGCCGGCATATACGCCGAAACCCAAAAAAGACGATGATGAAGATGCGAATGCCTTTGGTGGCAGAATCCCCGAGGAACCGAGACACCCACACAATGTCAACGACTTCGGCGTCAACCTCGACCCCAGAAAGATGACCGAGGCACTGAAAGACGGCACTGTCAACGAAGCCGCCATCACGCGCGCTGCCGGACGCGTCTTGTATGAAATCGCCCGCTTCGGCTACCTTGACGGCCTTTCCAAGTACGAGGTCACTGCGCAGTCCATCGAGGCCAATGCAAAGATCATCGAGAAGACCGGCGAAGAAGCCGCGGTGCTGCTTAGGAATGAAGGCGGCGCGTTGCCCCTGAAGGCCGCTGACCTCGACTCCGTAGTTCTGATCGGCCCCACCGCCGGACAGGTGGACTCGATCGGCATCAACGGCGAGCGCTCTGTCGGATTGCCCGAGCGGCAGGTCGGCCCCTATGACGCTCTTAAGAAAATTACCGGCAACGCCAATATCAAATTCGCGGTCAATGACGACATGACCGGCACATTGGTCCCCGCCAGCGCCCTGAGCCATGACGGCAAGCCTGGCCTGGTGCGCACTGGCTCGGGCGTTGATCAAATCGACGCGGAAATCAACTTCACCGGCAGCAACGCTTTGTCGCCGAACTCGACCGTCACCTGGAAGGGTTCGCTCACTCCGCCTCATGCCGGCGTTTACTGGCTCTATCTCCAGGTGCTGGGAACCAACTCAGAGATATTCATCAATGGCAAGCGGCTGGGCAAAACTGGCGTCGAGCAGGGCGGCGTGCATGGCGACATCCTCCAAGCCAACCAGGACAACGCCATTCCCACTACTGACGGCATCGACAACGTGCGCCACGCTGTTCAGTTGACTGCCGGAGCGAACGAGATCAGGATCGAAACCACTCCGGATACATCCAATGCACCCGTACAGGTGCGCCTCAACTGGTACACGCCAGAGCAGCGCGTGGCAGACCACGAAGCCGCCATCGCTGCCGCCAAAAGCGCCAAGGTTGCTGTTGTCTTTCTCTGGACGCGCCTTGAGCCGGTCTTTGGACTTCCCGGCGAGCAGAACAAGCTGGTCGAAGAGGTGGCCGCCGTTAACCCCAACACCATCGTCGTTCTCAACACCAGCCAGCCCGTGGCTCTGCCATGGCTCGACAAGGTGAAGGCCGTCCTCGAAATGTGGTGGCCCGGCGATGAGGGCGGCTGGTCCACCGCCAACCTGCTGGCCGGCAAGACTAGTCCCGCTGGACGCCTGCCCGTTACCTGGGGAAAGCGCCTCGAAGACTATCCCGCCACCGATCCAAGGCATCCCGAGCGGAGTCTCAAGGGCGTGGACGGCAAGACCACATACAGCGAAGGCGTCAATGTGGGCTACCGCTGGTTTGACAAGGAGAAGATCGCACCACTCTTCCCCTTTGGCCACGGCCTCAGCTACACCACCTTTGCCTACACCGGCCTGAGGGTCGAGAAAGCTGCCGATGGCGGGCTCGACGTGAGCGTTGCAATCAAGAACACAGGCAGCGCAGACTCTGATGAAGTTCCGCAGGTCTACCTCGGCGCGCCCAGCGACATTCCCGACGGAGTGCAGTTCCCAGTGCGGGCTCTGGTTGCCTTCGACCGCATTCCTTTTGCCGCAGGCGAGGCCAAGACCGTGTCACTCCACGTAGCTCCGCGCCAGTTGCAGTACTGGTCGACGAAGGAAGGCAAATGGGTTACCGCGACAGGCAAGCGGACGGTCAGCGTCGGGGCTTCTTCGCGCGACCTGCGGCTTGAGCAAACGATCAACTGATCTGCTCGACCGTTATAGAAATAGGGGTGTTCCACCGTCCCTCGGGTGCCCCACCCTCGCCGCGTCTTTGTTTTTGCGGCTAGGGTGGGAACCACCATACAGTTCATCCCTCCCGGTGAGTTTCTAATTGCAGTGCCGTCCCGTTACACTTTTCTCATGGCCCTTCGTCTCTACGCTGCCACAACCAGCCAAGGCAAGCTCCGCGACTTCCGCACCGCGGCCGCAGCTCATTCGCTCAACATCGAACCCCTCCCAAGCTTGAAAGAGATCCCCGCACCCGAGGAAGACGGCGCCACATTTGCCGCCAATGCCACGCTCAAGGCGGTCTACTATTCCCGCTTTGTTCCCGGCGAGCTGGTAGTGGCCGACGACTCTGGACTTGAGGTCGACGCGCTCGATGGCGCTCCCGGCGTGCGCTCGGCCCGCTTTGCCGCCGACTCCGGACTCACCGACTCGCCCGACGCCAACGACAATACCGATGTGTGGAACAACATGGTGCTGCTGCAACGGCTAGCCGGTGTCCCTACCGCCCGACGCACAGCCCGCTACCGCTGCGTACTTGTCGCCGCTCGCGACGGCGTTGCCCTGCACACCGCCGAGGGTTCAGTCGAGGGCGTGATACTTGAGGCTCCCCAAGGCACCGGCGGCTTCGGCTACGATCCTCTCTTTTACTTGCCCGCCCTCAACCGCACCATGGCCGAACTCGATCTTGAAACCAAGCACACCCTCAGTCATCGCGGGCGCGCGCTTGCGGCGCTGCTGCGGCTGCTAGGCGCCTGAAGTTCCAATTCTCTCCGCCAAAATGAAAAAGGGCGCGGAGCGCCTTGACGAAGGTGACGCAGCACACCAATAATGAATCAAATTCAGGCCGCGATTCCCAGCCCCAAACTGCAACCGCCGTTTCCCGCAACCTGAATCACGAAGCCTTTAGGAGCTGACACCGCCATGGCAACCGCTCAACAACCAGCAGCGCCAACCGTTCGTCCCGGCGTTCAGCCGCTGCGCGCCGGCGAGGGTTCGTCCTTCCTTTGGCGCAAGCTGCATTCGCTGCTGGGTATCATCCCCATCGGCGCATTCCTGCTGGAGCACCTGCTCTCGAACTTCGAGGCTCTCAAAGGCCCAGCCGCTTACGGTGAACAGGTTCGCTTCCTCAACAGCCTGCCGATGGTGCGCCTG
Organism: uncultured Occallatibacter sp.; assembly: GCA_964452615.1. Taxonomy (GTDB): domain Bacteria; phylum Acidobacteriota; class Terriglobia; order Terriglobales; family Acidobacteriaceae; genus Telmatobacter. The sequence continues at coordinate 6,794 of CAYVMS010000006.1, read as the reverse complement.
CTTGAGTGGGTCTTTATCTTTCTTCCGATCCTCTATCACGGCTGCTACGGCGTCTGGATCTGGTTGCGCGGCAAGTCCAACATCGTCTACTACCCGTGGGCAGGGAACTGGCTCTACGTCGCGCAGCGCTATACCGGCCTCATCGCCTTCGCGTACATTGCGCAGCATGTTGCTCGTCAGCGCTTCATGGGTGTCAGTCTTCCCGAGCATCCCATGGCTGCCTTCGCCAAGGTGCAGCAGGAGCTGGCCAATCCGTGGATGCTGGCCGTCTACATCATCGCCATGATTGCGATCTGCTGGCACTTCGCTTACGGCGTGTGGCTCTTTGCGGCCAAGTGGGGCATCACGCCGGGCGCAACGGCTCGTAAGCGCTTTGGCTATGTTTGCGTCGCCTTTGGACTCGGGCTTTCCGTAATGGGCCTGATGAGTATTTGGGCGTTTGTTGGCCACTGATCTCCGATCCCTGACCTCTGTTGTTCGAGCCCGAAAGGAAGAGTACGCATGGCAGCACCCAGAATTATCGTGGTTGGCGGAGGACTCGCCGGTCTCTCGGCAGTGATCAAAATAGCCGAGGCAGGCGGATCGGTTGATCTCTTTTCGATCGTTCCGGTCAAGCGTTCTCACTCGGTTTGTGCGCAGGGCGGCATCAACGCGGCCAAGAATCTGAAGGGCGAGGGCGACACCACCGACAAGCACTTCGACGACACGATCTATGGCGGCGACTTTCTTGCCAATCAGACTCCGGTAAAGGCCATGTGCGAGGCTGCGCCTGGCATCATCGACCTGCTCGACCGCATGGGCGTCCCTTTCAATCGCACGCCAGAGGGGCTGCTCGACTTTCGTCGCTTTGGTGGCACGCTCTACAACCGGACGGCTTTTGCAGGCGCGACAACTGGGCAGCAGTTGCTCTATGCGCTCGATGAGCAGGTCCGCCGTCACGAGTCTGAAGGCAAGGTCAAGAAATACGAGGGCTGGGAGTTTCTATCTGCGGTGCTCGACTCCAAAGGCGTGGCGCGCGGCATCACCGCTCTCGACCTGCGCACCATGGAGTTGCGCTCCTTCCCCGCTGACGCCATCATTCTTGCTACTGGTGGCATTGGAGCTATCTTTGGCAAGAGCACCAACTCTGTCGTCTGCACGGGCTCGGCTCAGTCGGCTGTTTATCAACAGGGCGTTCACTATGCCAATGGCGAACTGATCCAAGTGCACCCCACCTGCATTCCCGGCGAAGACAAGTTGCGCCTGATGTCGGAGTCGGCCCGCGGCGAGGGTGGCCGCATCTGGGTTCCGCGCATGGCGGGCGACAAGCGCCCTGTCAAGCAGATTCCCGAGGCTGAGCGCTACTACTTCCTCGAGGAGTGGTACCCGAAGTACGGCAACCTTGTCCCGCGCGACATCGCTACGCGCGCCATTCACAAGGTGGTTTATGAGGAAGGCCTGGGTATAGACGGCCAGCCGATGGTCTATCTCGATCTCTCGCACATCGACCGAGCGACGCTCGATCGCAAGCTGGGCGGCATTCTCGATATTTACGAGAAGTTTGTCGGCGACGATCCGCACGATGTGCCGATGAAGATCTTTCCCGGCATGCACTACACGATGGGCGGCCTGTGGGTGGACTTCAACCAGATGACGAATATTCCCGGCATCTTTGCCGCCGGCGAGTGCGAATATCAATACCATGGCGCCAATCGCCTTGGCGCGAACTCGCTGGTCAGTTGCATCTTCGGCGGATTTATTGCCGGGCCCAATGCTCTGAGCTATGCGAGGAATCTAACTGCTGCGGAAGGCGACGGCGGCCATGCTCAAGAGCTAGTCCGCCAGGCCTCGATCAATACCGCCCTGCTCAACAACGACGGCAAGGAAAACCCCTTCAAGTTATGGCGCGAGTTAGGCGAAACCATGACCAAGCACGCAACAGTTATCCGCTATAACAAGGGGCTGGAAGAGGCCGACAAGAAGATCGTCGAGTTACTCGAACGGTATAAAAACATCAACCTCGCAGATCGCAGCCAGTGGGCTAACACGAGCTTCGCCTTCACCCGCCAGCTTTATAACATGCTGGAACTCTCTCGTGTTGTGGTGCAGGGGGCTATCTTGCGCGATGAGTCGCGCGGCGCTCACTACAAGCCCGACTTTCCCGATCGCAACGACGAGTTATTTCTCAAGACGACCAAGGCCAGCTTCACCGATTCAGGCCCGCGTTTCCAATACGAGGCCGTCGATACGCAATACATCAAGCCGCGCCCGCGCCGCTACGACGCAACCAAATGAGCCGAGGGAGACTGACAATGGCAAACAAGACCGTGCAATTCGAGATCAAGCGCCAGGCCAGCCCCGATGCTCCCGCCGTGTGGGAGAACTTCGAGATCGAGTGGCGGCCGGGCATGAACGTCATCTCCGCGATGATGGAGATCGCCGCCAACCCGGTGACCGCCGACGGCCGCGCGACCACACCCGTTACGTACGACTCCAATTGCCTTGAGGAGATCTGCGGCTCCTGCGCGATGCGCATCAACGGCAAGGCGCGCATGGCCTGCTCGGCGCTCGTCGACAATCTTGAACAGCCAATTCGCGTCGAGCCGCTAAGTAAGTTCCCCTTGGTTCGCGATCTGCAAGTCGACAGGTCGGTGCTCTTCGAGAACCTGAAGGCTGTTAAAGCCTGGGTTCCCATCGACGGCACATACGATCTGGGCTCCGGCCCGCGCGTTCTGCCGCAACAGCAGGAGATCAACTACCCACTCTCGAACTGCATCAGTTGCACCTGTTGCATGGAGGTCTGCCCACAGTTCAACGAGGAGACAGACTTTGTGGGCGCGGCCACCATCGCCCAGGTCAAGCTCTTCAACAATCACCCCACAGGCAAGGTGCTGGCTGCGGAGCGCTTGCGCGCATTGGCAGGCGACGGCGGCATTCAGGAGTGCGGCTTCGCGCAAAACTGCGTTGAGGTCTGCCCCAAGCGAATTCCATTGACCAATGCCATCTCCGACGTGAGCCGCGATGTCTTGCTCCAGAAAGCCAAAGACCTTCTGGGGCGCTGACGGCTCAGGGGCGGGAATCGGCCTCAAGACATCAACTCAATCAGCGGGAGTCTGTTCTGTCCACCGCGCTCCGCACTCTTCGCATAGCCAGGAGTTGACCGGATCGGCGCTCTCAAGCACCGGGTCTTCAGCGCCGCACTTGGGGCATACGGGAAATTCAAACTCCGGAGTCTCGATCTTGCACTCATCGACAATCGACTGCGGAATAGGCTGGGCGATGATCTGGCGCGCCTGATCGAGCTGATCGGCGGCAACCAGAATGCGGGGATTGAGGATGTCCATAGAGACCTTGAACCCTGGACCTTCAATCCAGCTTTCTATGCCTGCTCGCCACAATGCCAACCGGATCGGCGCTGCCTCTTCTCCGTTACTACATTCGCAGAGAAACGTCTTCCAGGTGAATTCGCAGGGCTGATCGCTCTGGTCTGATTCAGCATCATCCGTTGAGGATTCGTTGTCGCGATCCCATGGCGCGATGCGTTCGGAGGGCTTTGGCGCATGATCTGCCGGGCGCGGCGCACTCAGCTTGCGCTTTTTCATTTCGTCGCGGAGAACCTGTTGTGCCACATCGGTCAGGTCGGTTAGTTGCGCGTCCAGATCGAGCAACTCGCCGTCGCTCATCTCGCCGTAGAGCTTGGTGAGGCTCTGCCAGTCTGCAATGGTGTCATCGAACATGGGTAGCAGTATAACTGCTCGATAACGCGGATGCGAGTTAGTGGGCGACTGCCTTGAGGCTGATTGCGGCGCTGAGATCAGGCGCCAGCGAAAGAAACTCCTGAAAGACATCGTTGGAGAGGAGTTGTCCGCTCGGAGTCAGGCGGACTGACTCGCTGTCACAGACCAGCAGCCCAGTCTCGACCAGACGCTTGACGGCGTCGAGAGCTGGAACGACCATTGCTGGGCCGAACTCTTGCTCCAGTGCGGCCGCACTGACTCCAGCGTTGAGACGGAGGCCGAGGAACCATGCCTCCTCATGCTGCTGGGCAGCGTCGAGCCAGACACTCTCGACTGGCTCATGGCCTGCGAGATAGGCTTGCAGGTCGTCGGTAGTCGTCATGCGGAGGACGCGGTCCTGCGACGAGCCCGCGCGAAGCATGGACGAGGCATCGAGGCCGAGACCCAGGTATGGGCGGCGTTGCCAGTAGCGGAGATTATGCCGGGAGTTGAAGCCCGGACGCGCAAAGTTAGAGATCTCGTATTGCTTTAGACCGGCCTCGGCCAGCCGCTCGATGGCTATTGAGTACATCTCCGCAATCGTGTCGTCTGTGGGGACAAGATCTGCGTGGTAACGCGCGCCGTGTGCAAGCAGTTCGCGGCCAAGGCGGGAGTCCTGGTCGACTTCGAGCATGTAGATGCTGGCGTGGGGGACGCTTGTATCGGCCAGTACCGCCAGCGACTCTTCCCACGACGCGAATCTCTGGCCGGCAAGTCCAGCGATGAGGTCGATACTGATGTTGGCGATGCCGGAGGCGCGCAGACGGGCGATGTCGCTGAGGACCGCCGCCCGGTTGTGCAGCCGGCCGCTCACCGCCGCTTCGCGGTCGATAAAGGACTGCACGCCAAGACTGACGCGGTTGACGCCCGCTGCAACGAGAGCTTGCAATGTCTCTTCGCCGAGTTGGCCGGGGGCGCACTCAACGGTGATCTCAGCGTCTGCGTCGAGGTCGAAGTGCGCGCGCATTGCGGAGAAGAGTCGCGCGATCAGATCCGGGGCGAGCAGGCTGGGTGTTCCGCCGCCAAGATAGACCGTGTCTACGCGGCGCGGAAACTCTGCTCCGATTTGCTCAGCCCACGCGGGGGCTGCGGCTAAGTCTTCGATGAGGCGGGTCACATAGCGGGCGTGTTCGCTGGCCGGATAGACGCCTGAGGCAAAGTTGCAGTAGGTGCATTTTGACCGGCAGAAGGGGATCGAAATGTAAAGGCCGAGAGTTTCGCCGCCGGGAGCAACCATGAAGAGATTGTTTCATGGGGGCTGGCGTAATTATCTGCGGCATGTCGCTTCTCATATTCGCCGTGCTGAGGTTCGCGGTTTCCCGCCCTAGCCGCAAAGACAACGATGCGGCGAGGGTGGGGCACCCGGGCTTAACCAGGTGTTCTTCCTTCCCGTGCAAGAATTGAAGGAGGGGGAACCGGTTTGAGAGCCTGGCCAGTGTTGGGAATCACGTTGATGCAAGGCTTCCTGCTGCTCACCCATTGGTTCATCTATTCGACATGGATCGGTTTCTGGTGGCCCCTGAGTCCACCGGTTTTGCTGGTGTTGCGAATTGCGCTGACGCTGCTGGCTTTCAGCTTTGTTCCCGCAGCACTGTTGGGTTTCTATTTCGCTTGCCGTCCGGTCAGGCTGTTCTATACGGTTGCCTCGGTCTGGCTGGGGTTTCTGAACTTCTTCTTCTGGGCGGCCTGTCTGTCCAGGCTGACATGGCTCGTGCTGTCATTGGCGGGATTGTCTGCCAACAAGCCGCTGCTGGCCGCTGTTTTCTATGGGCTGGCCGTCGTGGCCAGTCTATACGGAATGGCGAATGCGCGCCTGATTCGCATTCGGCGCCATTCCATCCAACTCGACGGGCTGCCGGAGTCTTGGCGCGGCCGCAATGCGCTCGTCATTAGCGATCTGCATCTGGGGCTCATCAACGGCCCAGCATTCAGCCGTCGCATTGTCGCGCTGGCTGCACGACTCAAGCCCGACGTCATTCTGATCCCCGGTGATCTTTTCGACGGCGGCAAGGCCAACGCCGCAGCCCTTGCCGAGCCACTTCGCGCGCTGGACCCGCCCTTCGGAACTTATTTCTCCACTGGCAATCACGACGAGTTTGGCGACACGGCTCATTACGGCGACATCCTCACCCGCGTCGGCATCCGCGTATTGGCCAATGAGAAGGTCACCGTCGATGGGCTCGATATTGCGGGCGTCCACTACGGAGACTCGGGTTATCCGATCCGTCTTCGAGCAATCCTAGATGGCTTGCAACTGGTCTCAGGCAGGGCGAGCATTCTGCTCAACCACGTACCAAACCGGCTGCCCATCGTCGAGCAGGCCGGGATCAGCCTGCAACTCTCAGGTCACACGCACAGCGGGCAGTTCTTTCCTTTCACATGGCTCACCCGCCGCGCCTTTGGCAAGTTTACTTATGGCTTGCAGGGATTTGGGGCGCTGCAGGTGCTTACGTCGAGCGGGGCCGGAACCTGGGGGCCCCCGATGCGGGTGGGGACTAGCTCCGAGGTTGTGCTACTTACCTTCGAGTAGACGTTTCAGCTTCACTATTGGGTCCAAAGTTCCCGAACGAGAACCAGTCGTCGTTACAGCATCTGTGACGAATGCAACAGGAACTCGCCGCCGCGGCGGGATAGCATAGGTTATGCCCATTTCGGGCGGCAAGATTGGGATCAGGGAGAAGAGTGCAATGAGCGAGGAATCCAAGGCAACGCAGACAAATGGCGACGTGGTGCGGACGCGTCTTAACGGCATCGAACTGCTGTTGAATTCCCGGCTCAACAAGGGGACGGCGTTTACTGAAGAAGAGCGCGACGCCTTTGGTCTGCACGGGCTGCTGCCGCCTCATATCGGAAGCCTCGAAGACCAGCGCGAACGCCGCAAGCGTGTGCTTGACGGCCGCGATACGCCATTTCTGAAGTACAGCAATATGCGCGACGTGCAAGATAACTGCGAGACGCTTTTTTACTCTCTGATCGAGCACTACACCGAGGAACTGCTGCCGATCGTCTATACGCCGACGGTGGGCGAGGGCTGCCAGC